>JANPOJ010000374.1:0-7711 GCA_031427935.1 Ilumatobacteraceae bacterium
TGTTTGGTGACGAAGAAGTCAGCACCATGGAAGACCGTTGCGATGTTGCCCTTTCCGCACAATGCCTTGGCCATCAGATGAGCCGAGACGACTCCGTTGCCGTAGTTGTCGGCCGAGACGACCGACACGTAGTCGGTGCCCTGCTGCAATCCGGCCGCGACGTTGTCCATGAACACCAACTTCGTGCCGGCGGCGGCGACGGCCTTGTATGCGTCGGCGGTGGCGGCAGCGTCAACGGGAATCGACACCATGATGGACGGCTTCTTGGCCATGACGGTCTCGATGTCGGTGATCTGTTGGTCGGCCTTGAAGCCAGCATCGGTGACATCGGTGACGGTGATGCCGAGACGTGCAAACTCGGTCTTGAGGCCAGTTTCCTGCGCAGTCGACCAATCGGATGCTTTGGTGTGGAAGACGATCGCCGCTGTGGCGTTCATCGCCTTGACCTTGGCGATCTCGTCGTCGGTCAGGGTCACGTCGCTGGCCGGCTTCGCTGCCTCGCCATTGGGGCCTTTCGACTGCGCTTTGCTCTGGGCGGCGTCGATCGAGGTCTGGATCTTGCTGAGGATCGCCGGGTCACACTTGCTGCCAGCGGCGGCTGCCGTCGTGCCGCCACCAGTGGATTCAGCGGTCGGCGTGGATGAGCTTCCAGAGCTACCGCACGCGGTCACGGCGAGGAGGAGCGTCGCAGCGAGGGCTGACGACAGGGTAGGGCGACGGTTCACGGTATTGGTCTCCTGTATTGAAGTTGGTGTGTTGAAGTTGGTGGGTTGGATTCTCGAGATGAGACGGGATTGGCGGGTTGCTCAGCCGAGCAGGCGGGTCAACTCGGCACGGCTGATACGGGCGGCCTCACGTGGGTCGCCGTCGTAGCTGTCGAGCTCGACCATCAGCCAGCGGTCATAGCCGACCTCTTTGAGCGCCGAAATGACGTCGTCGAAGTCGACGTTGCCGTGACCGAGTGGGTGGAAACCGAATGGCTCGGGGATGAAGTCCTTGAGGTGCACGTGGCGAACCCGTTCGGGGTAACGGCGAATGAGTGCTGCCGGATCACCGCCGCCGGCCATCAGGTGGGCGGTGTCGGGGCAGAACCCAATACGGCTGCGCGCCATCAACAAGTCGAGTTGCTCGGGGTTCTCGACGATGGTCGTGAGGTGTGGGTGGTAACAGGCATGAAGGCCACGGGCTTCGGCGATCTCGCATACCTCGTCCAGCGCGACGCCGAGCCGGTCGTAGTCGGACGGTCGGATACCGGCCGCGCGCTGCGCTCCTCCGCCGACGACCAGCGCCTCGGCACCAAACTGCTCGGCCAGATCCGCGGCCCGTTCGATGCGGCTCAGCTCGTCGACACGGATCTCGTCGTAGATGAAGTTGGCGCCGGTATACACGCTGACCAGTTGCACGCCGGCCGTATCGAGTGCGTTGCGCAGATCGTCGGGCCGGTCGGCGTAATCGTTGACGTTGCCGTCGAACATCTCCACGCCCTCGAAGCCCTCGGCTGCGATGTCGCTGATCGCCTGCTCCATCGACCCGTTGACTCGGTAGAAGAGGTTCTTCACGCTCGTGACCCCGACGGGGTCGCCGACAACGCCGCCCCACGTGATCGTGCAATAGCCCAAACGCATGCTCTGACTCCCTCGGTCACTTTGACAGCCGAACAGTGCTGTCATCAACCAGATTATGCTTGTCGCAAACATAAGTCAAGCGATAACATACAGATCATTGGTCGACGCGATCCATGGAGGGCCGCTTGGGAGCAAATGGTGCCACCGCAGATGATGAGGTCACGAGCACGGTCTTGCATCTGATTCGAACGAGTCAGGCGCGCACCCGCAGCGAGCTCAGTCGGGTCGGGAATCTCGGGCGTACTGTCGTCAGCCGCTGCATTCGCGAACTGATCGACGTGGGTTTGGTGATCGATGGCGAGACCACCATCAGCAACGGCGGACGAGCGCCGCGCGAACTGTGCTTCAACGCCGACGCCGGGGCGCTTCTGATCGCCGAATTCGGTGCCACTGCCGTCAGCGTCGGGGTGACCGATCTCGCCGGCAAGATGCTGGCAACGGCGGGTAGCGCATGGCAAATCGAGGCCGGTCCTGACGAATCACTCGACTATGTCGTCGAGACGATGCGCAGCCTGCAGCCCAAGGCCGCCGGTCGAAGAGTCTGGGGCGTCGGCGTCGGCCTGCCGGGTCCAGTCGAGTTCGCCACCGGACGGCCAACATCGCCACCGATCATGCCCGGTTGGGACGGCTACGACGTGCGAGCGCGACTCGGCGTGGTGTTCGACGCTCCCGTGTGGGTCGACAACGACGTCAACGTCATGGCGCTCGGAGAACTCCGTGCCGGCGCAGCCGTGGGCGAGCGTGACGTCGTCGTCTTGAAGATCGGTACAGGCATCGGGGCCGGTCTGATCTCCGAGGGGCACATCCATCGCGGTGCCCAAGGAAGCGCCGGCGATGTCGGTCACGTCCCCGTCATCGGCACAGCGCTCGACGTAGTTTGTCGCTGCGGTCGAACTGGTTGCCTCGAGGCCGTCGCCGGCGGCGCGGCCATCGTACGCGATGGTTCAGCGGCCGCGGCCGACGGCAGCTCACCGTTCCTGGCCGACGTTGCTGCCGGGGATCGCTCGATCGTAGTTTTCGACGTCATCGACGGTGCCGCTCACGGCGACAGCGCATGCATGACACTGCTCACGACGGCAGCCCGTCACATCGGAGACGTGCTCGCGACGATCGTCAACATCTACAACCCGTCGCTGGTCGTCCTCGGTGGTGCTGTTACAAGTGCCGGTGACTCGTTTCTGGCCACGATCCGTCAACAGGTCTACTTGCGCTCGTCACCGTTGGCGACCCGCGACCTGCGAGTCGTGCGCTCGACGTTGGGTCAACTCGGCGCAGCCATCGGCACCGCGCACATGGTTCTCGACGAACTGTTCGTCGCCGGCTGCTTGGCGGACGGTGCACCGCTGTGGGACCTTCTCACCTAGCATCGGCTGCGCCGATGAGCGACTTCACCACCCCCGCAACCTATCCAGACGATCTGCTCGAAGGTGTGGTCACACTGCTCGAGCTGATCCGTAGCGGACACGCCGGTACTCGTCAAGAACTTGCACATCTCTCCGGGCTCGGTCGCACCGCGGTGACCAATCGAGTCAACGAACTCATGGACCGTGGACTCGTCGCCGAGAGTGGGCTCGGGCCGTCCATCGGCGGACGCCAGCCCCGCCAGCTGAGATTCCGGGCCGAGGCCGGCATCGTCCTCGTTGCTGATATCGGGGCGACGAGCATCAGCGTCGGCAGTGCTGACCTTTCCGGTCGCCTGCTCGTCAAGTACGAGGAACCATGGAAGGTCACCCTCGGCGGTGGGGCCACGCTGGAGCGCGTGGAGCAGCTCTTCGATCAGATGCTCACATCGCCGGCCGTGCAGGGTCTCGCGTTGTGGGGGATCGGCATCGGTGTACCAGGGCCGGTCGAGTTCGCAACCGGGCGGCCGATCTCACCGCCGATCATGCCAGGATGGGACGCGTACCCAGTCCGCCAGCAGATCTCGCAACGATTCCAGTCACCGGTGTGGGTCGACAACGATGCCAACGTCATGGCCCTCGGCGAGCTACGCGCCGGTGCCGGCATGGGCGAATCCGAGATGGTGTTCATCAAGATCGGAACAGGCATCGGGTCAGGGCTCGTGTCCGGTGGCCATCTGCACCGTGGCGCACAGGGCAGTGCTGGCGACATCGGACACATAGCCATCAGCTCTGATCCGACCACGGTGTGCCGGTGCGGAAAAATCGGCTGTCTCGAGGCCTTGGCGGGCGGTGCAGCAATCGCCCGCGATGGCATCGACGCTGCACGCGCCGGCCGCAGCGCGTTCCTGGCCAAGGTCCTTGCAGCCGAGGGTGAGATCGACGCGGCGGACGTCGGCGAAGGAGCGCAGAGCGGCGACGCCGCGAGCGTCGAGATCCTGTCCACGGCGGGGTATCGGATCGGTCAAGCCTTGGCGACGGTCGTGAGCTTTTTCAACCCGGGGGTCCTGGTGATCGGGGGCGGGGTTGCACGCGCCGGCGATGGACTGCTGGCGGCGATACGTCACGGCGTCTACGAACGATCGCTGCCGTTGGCGACGCGGGACCTACGAATCCTGCGGTCCACACTCAGCGGGCAGGGCGGAATGATCGGCGCCGCGTTCATGGTCCTCGACCAGCTCTTCCGGCACGAATCGATGGCCACGTGGCTGCCGGATGGATCTCCCGTCGGCCACGTCGAGCTCTCAGACCTATCGACCAGTCGCCATCGAGCTTGAAGGGGACACGCCGCCCTTGAACCTCGCGCGGATGTTCGCGAATGGCACAAGACAAGCATCGGTTCGATCTCTTCGACCATCAAGGGTCGGTGACCGAATCGGCCTCGAATCCACGTCAGCCTGGAAAGCTGGGAACGGCGTCCTTGAGAGGCAGCCATCAACCGCCGCGGCGGTATTCACTTCTTGCAATGGCAGTCGCGCTGTCGCTCGTCAGCCGCCATCTGAGGACCTGATCGCGGAACTGAGCACGCGGCACTGGCCAGCATGCGCTACGTCTTCGGGTAGTGGCCGCGAGGGAGCCGGCGCGGTGACGGCTGCCGACTCACATCATGGGAAAGCCGGGCTTCTGCTGATTCAGAGTCCCGGTATTGTGGTCTGCTAGGTACGGAAGTCGGATGCCGGCGCAGGAGGTGAGCGGATGGCACGATGGCTGTGACGCAGGATGGTTGGTACGCAGATGTACCTGACGGACTGCCGCAGGTTGTCTGGGTGACCACGTCAGACGGCGACGTCGAGTACTTCAATCGACGAGGCGTGACTTGGAACGCGGTGGCCAGGCGTCCGCGGCAGTCGCTCCAGCCTCGATCGCCGCTAGAACACAGGCTCGAGCGGTGATGCGAATCCGGTTGGCGGTGTTCGCCGCCATCGGCGAACCGTCGAGCTTGAGCCCAGGCCGACGGTCGATCTCGGCAAGGCGTTCTCGGTCGAGCGCTCCCAAGGGCATGCAGTTCTTGGCCATCCACTTCTCGTAGTCGCTGTCGCGCCCATCGTCGGGGTTCGGTGACAGCGCCACATACAGATAGGCGCGAAGCCCCACCGGCACCTTTGCGCCGGGCGCAACGGCGATCGTGACGAAACGAGCCATTGCCTCGGCCGACGACGTGCGAGTCCTTGGCTGCCACTCCTGCCACTGTTCAGCCAACCATCGCCGTGCCCACTCCTGCACGCGGACATCGCTTAGCTAAGCAGCTCCCATTAGGCCATACAGAGGTTCGATCGAGGAACTCGAGCCTGCCTTGTTCCGGTCGCGCGTGGTGTCCAGCGTCGAAATCGCTTCCTGCCCGCCGATGGCCATCTGGCCGCTCAGTGTGGTCAGTCGTCAGGAGGATCCGTGATCACTGCCTGGAACGGCACTTTATGGGCACGAGTCGGTGCGCCATTCGACTGGCGCGCTGAGCGATATGGTGCTTGGCACCCGCAGAAACGAGATGGTCGACGTGACCGATGAAGAAGTCGTGGCACTTGCGTTGAGCGCACCTTGGTCGACGATTGCTGGAGCATGACGAAGACTGCGGTTGGATCAAGTTCGGGTTCGAAGGCAAGCCTGAGTTCCTGAATCCCGCTGGCCCGTTCAGGGGGGCTTCCTCACCGCGATGCTCGACACGATGGGCCCCGTCGTGCTGCTCAACAGCGGTGGTGCTTCGTATCCATCGTCAATCGACATGAACGTCAGTTTTCTGGCCGCCGCGAAGCCGGGACCGCTGGTCTGCGAGGGCGAAGTACTGCGACTCGGCCAGACGGTGGGTTTCGTCGAGGGCCGACTGTTGGACAGTGACGGTCGGCTGATCGCACGGGCCACGTCGAGCATCATGCTCGTCCTGCCGAGCGCGTCGGCTGACGAAGTCTCACTGGACACGCTGCCCGAGTGTCACCTACCGCCGGGGCTTCGGGGCGCGCCAGATGCGAGTTCGGTGCGCGCCGTCCAATCGTTCAATGGCGTCGTTCTGTGTCGGGGTTATGCGTGCATGCTCGGAGGTACGTGGATGCGATGTATCAGCGCCCGAGATCGCAGTCGGTTGACTCCCGACGTCTGAGACGTGTTGATTCCAAGGCGAATCGGCCCTATCGGTTGCGCCGTTGAGTGTCTTTAGTTTGTCGGGGACCGGCGTTGATTCGGAATGGTCCACAATGGTCGGTGATGTTGTGGGTCGCGCTCGCTGGGGGCGTTCGTGCGGAGGTCGATGGTCGACTGGTGGACGATGGCTTGCTGGGAGGCCGGCAGGGGCGGAGGTTGCTTGCCCGGTTGGCGTGGGAAGGACGCGCCGTTCATCGCGATGAACTCGCTGATGGCATTTGGCTCGAAAGGTTGCCGCGGACGTGGGAACGAACGCTGAGTGGCGTGATCACCCGTTTGCGGATTGGCCTGACCGATGCCGGCGTCCTGGGGGACGTCATCACGTTTGTCGATGGTCGCTATTCGTTGATCGGAGGCGGTGATGTTCACATCGATGTTCGAGACGCGGGCCACGATCTCGTTGCGGCGCGCGAGGCTGCCGATCGCGGAGACTTGGAATGCGCTCGGTTGTTGGCAGACGGCGTTCTGCAGGTTGCCCGGCTGCCGTTGTTGCCGGGCGAGGACGCCGAATGGGTTGATGTCGCTCGGATTCGTCACCGCACGCTGCTGCAAGACGCCCTCGATGTTGTTGTCGACGCCGGATTGAGGGCAGGGTCGTATGCGCTGGCGGAGGGAGCGGCGAGAGAGGCCGTGCATTCAGAACCGCTGCGCGAGGCCGGGCATCAGCGCCTGCTCGGTGTTCTGGCGGCTCAGGGTGATCATGCAGCGGTCGTGACGGCATATTCGGCCTGCCGACAGCTCCTGGTCGAGGAACTCGGTTTGAGTCCATCTCCTGAAACCGACGCGATCTACCGGCAGTCGCTCGGGGCAGAGCCTGGCGATGTCGATGTCGCCTCGGATCACGGAGCGCCGACGTTCGGGAGGTCGCGTACACCGTTTCCGGTGAGTCTCGGCGAGTATGCGACGACGCTTGTCGGTCGCGAATCGGCGCTGGTGTGGCTGTGGTCGTTGTGGCGCAAGGCGCGAATGGGAGCGCCTCTGACGGTCATCATCCACGGACCGCCCGGCGCAGGGAAGCGGAGTCTCGCCGCGGTGTTCGCTCGGGAGGTCTATGCCGCCGGCGGTGAGGTCGCGTACAGGGGCTTCGACGGCGATGATCCCACCGCCGTGGGCCAATCGGTTCGGCGGGCACGGTCGGCTTCGCTGCTGGCCGTGCTCGAGTTGCCGGAGGGCACTTCGGGCGATCTGCTGTTCGAGGGCGCGGCGCTTGTGCTCGTCCTGTCAACGGGCCGTCTGGCCGACGGCGTCAGTGACGCTGCGGTGGCGCTGGGACCTCTTGATCGTGTCTCGGTGTCGGCCCTCGCCGATGAGAGCTTTGGGCGTTCGGCGGGTAGTGATGAAGTCGACGAGTTGTGCGCGACGCTCGTCGAGCACAGCGTCGACGGCTCGACGATGGTGCTGACGTTCCGCATGGAAGGACCTACCCTGCGATGCACGGCCCACGTCGAGGCGGCAAGGGCGGTCACTCTCGACGAGATCTCGACACACATTCTGGTTGCCACGGTCGATGAACATGACGTGCAAAACGACGGCGATCGCGCCGTCGGATACTTG
>JANPOJ010000375.1:0-4802 GCA_031427935.1 Ilumatobacteraceae bacterium
CGAGCGGGTCGCCGCGAGCGTGAAGCGACCAATGAGCTTGGCAACAGCCGAGTCGTCCTCCACGCGAAGTGCGTACTCTCGATGCACACAGGTCGCGTTGAAAGTGCGCACTTCCTCGGTCAGGTCGTCAGGAGGACGGCACGAACCAGGTGTCGCCGTCGAGGATCCGATCGGCCTGCGCCGGGCCCCATTCGCCACGGAAGTAGGGGTGCACCGATCCCGGCGTATCGAGCGCCGGTTGCACGACGCGCCACGTCTGCTCGACCACGTCCTCGCGGGCGAAGCGTCGCGGCAGCCCGGCCATCGCATCGTCGAGCAATCGTTCGTACGCCTCGCGCCGCTCGCCGAGCGCCGCGGCGAAGTCGACCGCGACGTCGACGTTCTGGCTGTCGAGGTTGGGACCCGGCGTCTTGGCTTGCAAGGTGAACGTGACCCCGTCGTGCGAGCCGAGACGGAAGCGAACCAGGTTGCGCTCGGGCGTCGGCCCGCCTGCCTCGTCGAACAACATGCTCGGCGGCTCACGAAACTCGACGACGACCTCCGTCGCCGACGACTTGAGGCCCTTGCCACATCGGACGAACCACGGCACGCCCGCCCATCGCCACGAGTCGATCTCCAGGCGAGCGGCGGCAAAGGTCTCGACGTTCGAGTCGGCAGCGACCCCCGGCTCGTCGCGGTAGCCGACGTACTGGCCGCGGACCAGCATCTTCGGGTCGATCGGGCGCATCGCCGCGAAGACCTTGGCCTTCTCGTCTTGCAGGAAGCTCGATTCCGGTCCGACGGGTGGCTCCATCGCCGCCAAGGCGGCGACCTGCAGCAGGTGGTTCTGCATCACATCGCGGATTGCGCCCACCCCGTCGTAGAAGCTGCCCCGACCTTCGACACCGATGGTCTCGCTCATCGTGATCTGCACGCTGCGCACGTAGTTGCGGTTCCACACCGGTTCCAGCAAGGTGTTGGAGAAGCGGAACACCAGCAGGTCCTCCACGCTCTCCTTGCCGAGGTAGTGGTCGATGCGGAAGATGCGCTCTTCTGGGAACACCGAGTGCAGCGTTGCGTTGAGCTCGATGGCACTCGCCAGGTCGCGACCGATCGGCTTCTCCACGACGATGCGGCCGCGCTCGTTGAGCCCGACCGACGCCAACGATTGGGCAACCGTGGGAAACATCGTCGGCGGGATCGCCATGTAGAACACGGCAACCGTACTCTTGTGCTTGTCGAGCGTGTGCTTCAGCGATGCCCATGTCTTGTGATCGCTGTAGTCGCCTTGGATCAGGTCGAGGCGCGCCAGCAACGCATCGATGACCGCGGCCTTGGCATCCGGGATCGCAGCGATGATCGAGTCGTGGGCGTTCTGGCAGAACGCCTTGTCGCTCCAATCGCTGCGGGCAACGCCGATCACCGGCACCTTGAGGTTGCCGTGACGTTCGAGGTGGTACAGCGCGGGGAACAGCTTGCGCTTGGCGAGGTCGCCGGTGGAGCCGAACAAGACGAGTGCATCGGCGGTGGGCTGCGTGGCTGTGCTCATCGTCAGTGGCCCGTTCCTTCCACGTGGCCACCGAACTGGGCGCGCAGGGCCGACAGGATCTTGTTACCCATGTCAGCCCGACCGCGGGAGCTGAACCGTTCGTAGAGCGCTGCGCTCAACACCGGGGCAGGCACTCCTTCGTCGATCGCGGCGTGCACCGTCCATCGTCCCTCACCGCTGTCACTGACCCGACCCTCGAAGCCGTGCAGTGTTGGGTCAGCGGCAAAGGCCGCGGATGTCAGGTCGAGCAGCCAGCTCGCCACGACGCTGCCGCGCCGCCACAGCTCGCTGATCGCCCCGAGGTCGAAGTCGTACTGGTAGTACTCGGGATGGGTCAGTGGTGCCGTTTCGGCATCCTTCGGACGATCGGTGGCGCCGATGTTGGCCTCCGACAAGATGTTGAGACCCTCTGCGTATGCGGCCATCAAGCCGTACTCGATGCCGTTGTGCACCATCTTGACGAAGTGGCCTGCGCCGTTCGGCCCGCAGTGCAGCCAGCCTTTCTCGGCCCCTGTCGGTTCACCGGTGTAGCCAGGCGTGCGGCTGATGTCGCCCGCGCCCGGCGCCAGATCGTCGAAGATCGGCGCCATCTGCTGGACCGCTTCGGCCGGCCCGCCGACCATCAGGCAGTAGCCACGATCCAACCCGAAGACGCCGCCACTGGTGCCGACATCGAGGTAGTTGATGCCGGCTTCGCGGAGGGGTGCGGCACGATCGACGTCGTCGCGGTACCACGAGTTGCCGCCGTCGATCAGGGTGTCGCCGGGTGAGAGCAGTGGCGCGAAGGTGTCGATCGTGCTGCCGACATAAGCCGCCGGAACCATCAACCAGATGTGTCTCGGTGCGGTGAGCGCATCGACGACCTCCTTCGGCGTGCGTGCGCCGTGCGCCCCGTCGGCCTCGGAGGCCTGCACCGCGGCCTCGTTGAGGTCGTACGCGATGCAATCGTGACCGGCGCGCTGCAGCCGGCGAACCATGTTGGCGCCCATACGCCCCAGACCGACCATTGCGATTTGCATGTCCGCAAGGTTGCCACGTTCGCGCACGGGATACGGTGAGAACTCGATGAACGATCTCGACCTCAACCGTGCCGGAGCGACCAGAGCACACGCTGCGGTCATCGCCGACCTGCGCGATCTGGGCGACGATCAGGTCTCGCAGCCGTCGCTGCTGCCGGGGTGGACCGTCGGCCACGTCGTCACCCACATCGCCCGCAATGCGGACGGTCACACGCACATGCTCGAGGCGGCGCGGCGCAGCGAGATCGCGCCGATGTATCCCGGCGGGCGCGAGCAGCGCACTGCCGACATCGAGGCCGGTGCAACTCGGTACGCCGACGAGTTGATTGCCGATGTCGTTGACAGCGCGGCACGGCTCGAGACGGCGTGGGCAGCGATGCAACCCGAGGCCTGGGCGGGTCGTGGGGTGACGATCACCGGTGAGATGACGATGAGTGAGCTCCTCTTCGTTCGCTGGAGAGAGGTGGTCGTGCACCACGCCGACCTCGGCCTCGGCTACTCGTGGATGGATTGGGACGAGAAGTACGTACGGCTGGATCTCGGCCGACTGAGCATGTTGTGGGCCAGTCGCAAGCCGATGGGTCTCACCGATCTGCCGACCGGGGCGATGGGAGTGCCGACGCGCCATCGCGTGGCCTGGCTGCTCGGTCGCGCGGAGATCGACGGCCTGGACGCCGCGGGGATCATGGGCTGATGCGCTGGAGACGACTTGCAGTTGGCGCGGTGTTGGCGCTCGGCGTGCTCGCGCCGGCTGGGCAGGCGTTCGCCCATGCCGGTCTCGAGGCGAGTGTGCCGTCGGCGAACGCGGTGCTGGAGGCCGGACCGCCCAACATCGAGCTCGACTTCAACGAGGCGGTCGACGCCGAGCGCTCCAACATCCAGTTGTACGACCAGGCCGCGACGCTGATCCCCACCGGTGCACCGCAGCGCGTCACCGATGAGACCGGTGTGCAGGCGTCGGTTCCTGCGATCGGCGACGGTGTGTACGTGGTGGTCTGGCGCGTACCCTCCGCCGATGGGCACGTCGTTGATGGAGCCTTCAGCTTTCAGGTCGGCGCGCAGTCGAGCGGTGTCGATGTCGGCGCATTGATCGACAAGGTCAGCGGCAACGCAACGGCGACATCGACCGTCGGTCGTCTCGACACCGCAGCCCGATTGCTGGCGTTGATCGGCCTGATCGTGCTGGTCGGCGGGGGCGCGTTGGCCATGCAATCCGCCGACTCCGCGTCGAATCGGATGCTGCTGTGGTTGGCCTGGGTGTTCCTGCTGGTCGGTTCGCTCGGCTCGTTCGGGTTGTATGGGGCCAAGGTGGTCGCCGGCTCGCCGTCCGACGCACTCAAACCCTCGGTCTGGGGCAAGGTGGTCGGTTCGCACACGGCTTCGGTGTTGCTCGTGCGGGTGGCGCTGGCGGTCGTGCTCGGCGGGCTGCTGCTGAGCTTCGCCCGCCGCGCCAGCGACATCTGGCGCGGGGCTGCTCTGGCCCTCGCAGTCGGGTTGGTGATGACCTATTCGAGCATCGGCCACGCGTACGCGCAGGATCCAGCACCGTTGTGGGTCGGCGTCGACGCGCTGCATCTCGTGGCGATCTCGCTGTGGATCGGCGGGCTGTTGATGTTCGCGTTCGGCAGCAGTGCATGGCTGACCGACCCCGACTCGGAGCGCATCGTTCGCCGCTTCGGCGTGACCGCGATGGTGGCCGTTCCAGTGATCGTCGCCACGGGCGCGGCGCAGACGCTGAAGCTCGCCGGCAACCTCGACGACGTCACCAGCACGTCGTGGGGTCGCACGTTGTTGGTCAAGGTCGCAGTCGTCACCGTGCTCATTGCGATCGGCGGCGTGTCGCAGTGGCTCTTGCGCCACGACGGCCCAGCAGCCATCAAACGCAACGTGCTGGTCGAAGCGCTGGTCGGCATCGCCGTGGTCGGCCTTGCCGCGACGTTGGTTGCGTTGCCGCCGCAGAACGTCGCCGCGTCGAAGGTCTTCACCACCACCCTGACGTCGAACGGCGTGATCGCCGACGTCACGGTCACGCCCGGGCGCGTCGGAGCGAACGAGGTCCACCTGGTGATCACCCCGCCCGGAGGTGGGATCACCCCCGTCGTCTCGACCACGGTCGAGGCCGAACTGCAGTCGGCCCGCACGGGGTTGGTGCCGGGAATCCTCGAATCCATCGGCCCGAACCACTACACGGGCACGATCGTGCTGACACAAGCCGGCGACTGGAACTTGCAGATCACGGTCGAGCCCACACAGGG
>JANPOJ010000376.1:0-7451 GCA_031427935.1 Ilumatobacteraceae bacterium
CGGTGGCCGTGCGTGCGTTGGGCGCGAGCGAGCGACGTGCACTTGTGGGCCTTGACGTGAGGTCGCAGGCGGCTGCCGGGCAGCGCCGCGGCCATCGTCGTCAGGTTGTGCTCGAAGGCATCGGCATCGATCAGCAATGCCGGTGTCGACAATTCGCCGATGTTCATGTGACCGGCCCCAGTCTTGTGAGAACGAGGCGGTCGAGCCCGAGATCGCGTGATTCGTCGCGCACATCGTCGGCATCGTCGAACGTCCATCCACTGATCTCGAATGGGCGATCGCCGGCTGCGTCGCGGGCGGCTTTCACGAAGTCGCCGGCGCGTTCGCTGGTCATCCGGACGTTGATGCCATCGGCGATCTGCCCGGCGAGTGTGGCCAGTCGCACACTGTTGACACCGATGATGATCGGCGTGGGCTCGCGAAGGGCGCGTATGAGGCGCACCTGTTCCTCCACCGCTGCGTGGCGGTCTGCGATGTCGGCGCTGAGTGGGATGCCACGAGCAACGTGCTCGCCACTCCACTTGCTGTTCGGCGCGGTACCGGCACCCAAACCCAGCGTCAGCCTGCCACCACTGATCCGCTGAACGCTCGATGTCGCGGCGGCCAACACCGCAGGATGGCGATTGGCGACGTTGGCCACCAGGGTGCCGAGACCGATCGTGGTCGTCGCCACTGCCAGCGCGCCGAGCAACGTGAAGCACTCGAGCATCGGCCGGTCGCCTTGGATCATCTCACCATCGAAGTGATCGAACACCCACGTGGTGTCGTATCCGTCGGCCTCGGCGCGCACAATGGCCTCGCGAAGCGCTGGCCAGTCGTTGGCACCGGGGCTGAATTGAATGTCGATCTTCATGCGGCCCCAGGAGGTGTTGTCAGAGAGGTGGTCAGGAGCTGACGGTGCGGGCGGAGGGACTTGAACCCACACTCCTTGCGGAACAGGGTCCTAAGCCCTGCGCGTCTGCCAGTTTCGCCACGCCCGCGGCGAGACCGTCACGATATCGACCTCGCCACTTCGGCGGCGACCACCTTGCCGTCGAGCGCACAACGATCCGCGGAGGCGACGCGGTGGACGAGGTTGCCGATGGCGAACACGTTGTCGCGAGACGTGCGGAACGCAGCGTCGACGATAGGTCCCTTGATCTCCGGACTCATCGCCAGGTCACTGCGTCGCGCCAACTCGTTGTCGGGGATCCAATCGCCGGTGAACACAACGGTGTCGCACGCGATCGTTCGTCCGTTGGTCAACACGACCCGCTCCACGCGTCGCCGACCGACGATCTCGGCGACATCGACACCGGTCAGGACCGGAACCCGTCGCGCCGTGGCGGCGGCGAGCTTCAGCACGCCGTACGACTGGTGATGGGGGAGCGGCGTGATCATGGCGACCGCTCGACAGCCCACATGGGCCAAGGTGAAGATGGCCGAGAAGCTGACGTGGTCGGCGCCGACGATCACGGCGCGCGTGCCGACCCGTCGGCCGGCCATCGCCAGTTGCTGCAGCGACCCCGTCGTGAAGATCCCCGCCGGGCGATCGCCCGGCACGAGTCGTGCTGCGCGTGGCCGCTCCCGAACACCAGTGGCGAGGATCACGGCATCGACGTCGAGATCGTCGAGCGAGAAGACCGGCACACCGACGCGCAACCGGACCCCGGCCTCGTTCGCATGTCGCACGAGGGCCCGCGCGTACCGAGGCCCGGTCATCACCCGATGCAGGTCGCGCATCCCGAAACCGAGGTGATCGGTGTGCCGAGGGATCCCACCCGCTTGCTGCTCGCGCTCGTAGACGGTGACACCGCCGACACCGAGACGGCGAAGGACGATGGACGCCGAAAGCCCGGCAGGCCCACCGCCGACGATGGCGACCGCACGATCCCGCAACGTCACGGCGCCACGCTCCATCCGGTCAACTTGCACAGCTCGGCCTGGCAGTAGAAGCCCTGGCAGCGACCGGCCAATGCACGGGTGCGTCGCCGCAACCCATCGAAGTCGACCGCCGGGACGGGGGCCACGCAGGCCGCGGCGACCTCGCCGACGGTCACCCGTTCGCAGTGGCACACGATCTGCGCGCCCCGTTGGTACGGCCGCTCGTCGGCTTCGCCGAGCGGTGTCATCCGGATCGCAGTGGTCGTCGCGTTCGGGACGACTTCGAGCCCGCAGTCGATCAGCCGGGTCAGTGCTTCCTCGGCCAACGCCATCGATGCGGTGAGCCCGGTCGAGCGGATCCCGCCGAGGCACACGTACCGCAGATCTCGATGCTCGCTGACCTGGTAGTCGGAATGTTCGGTCGCGGCACGAAGCCCGGCGTACACCGCGGTCACCTCTTCGTCCATCAACGCCGGAAGGATTCGCCTCCCCTTGGCCAGCAACGTGTCGATGCCGGCACGAGTCGAACCGGTCGCCGCCTTGTCATCGATGTCGTCGGCCGTGGGTCCCAGCATGACGTTGCCGAACACGGTCGGCGCCACGAGCACGCCTTTGGTGTGCGACGTCGGCACCGGCAAGACGGTGCGGTTCAACAGTGGGCGCGACAGCTTGTCGAACACGATCAACTCGCCCCGACGAGGTCGAATGGTGAACCCGTCGAGGCCGAACGAGCGGTGCAGTTCGTCACCGTGCAGCCCGGCGGCGTTGACGACGAAACGAGCGCGAAGGGTGGCACCGCGCTGGGTGTGCAAGACGGTCACATCGTCGCCGACGTCGCTACGGACGATGTCGTGGTTGACCAGCGCCATGGCGCCGTTGGCGATCGCCTCGTAGGCGAATGCCAGCGGGGTCGACCATGGATCGATGATGTGCTCGCCCGGTACCAACATCCCACCCGTCGCGCCGGGACCGAGGTGAGGCTCGCATTCATAGACGGTGCCGCGATCGATGATCTGGGCGTGGTCGTATCCATTGGCGGTCGCCTTCGCTGCGATCTTGGCGAGGGAGGCCGCCTGCTCGTCGTCCCAGGCGACGAGAACGGCCCCGACCTCCTCGATGGAGATACCGACCGAGGGCGCGTACTCGCTGAGGAGCGCGTACCCGCGAGCAACGAGGCGCGCTTCCAGCGATCCGGGCGTCGCATCGAACCCGGTGTGCAGGATCGCCGTGTTGGCCTTGCTCGTGCCGGCGCCGAGGTCGGGCCTGGCCTCGACGATCGCGACGCGGAGATCGTGGTGCGACAGCAGTCGGGCGACCGCGCACCCGACGACCCCGCCACCGACGACGGCCACGTCGTACACGGTGGTGCCGGGAGCAGCGTCGACGGCGCTCACAGATCCATCGTCGCTGCGGCCGCCCGTTGCCACGCGCCCAATCGCTCGGCGGCTTCATCGGCCCCGATCCTCGGCTCCAAGACCGCATCCGGGCGCCACGACGTCGCGCCGAGCTGGGGCGGTGAGTCGAGGTTGGCGCCCAGATCGGAAAAGGCAGCGACGCCGAGGGCGGTGGCATGCGGTGAGGGGTAGACCTCGACGGGGGCTTGCAGCAGATCGGCCTGGGTCTGCAGCAGCACCTGGCTGCGGGTCAGGCCACCGTCGACTCGCAGTCGGGTCAGCGGCGCACCGAGGTCGCGCCCGGCCGCCTGGGCGAGCAATGCGACCTGGGCAACGATCCCCTCGATGGCAGCGCGAACCAGGTGGCCGCGTTCGGTGGACAGCGTCATTCCGGTGAACGCCGCCTTGGCCTGCGGCTTCCAATAGGGGGCAGCCAGTCCGGCGAGGGCAGGAACGAAGACGACACCGTTCGGGCCGTCGACCGCGCCGCCGACACGATCGAGGTCGCCGGGCTCGGCGATGATGCCCATGTCGATCAGCCACGTCACGGCGGCGCCGACGGTGTACACCTGCCCGTCGAGGCAGTACGTCAGCGCGTCGCCGATCTTCCATGCCGGACAGCCCACCAGGCCGTTGGTCGATCGCGTCGGCCGGTCACCCGTGCACGCCAACATGAACGCCCCGGTTCCGTACGTGCACTTGGCCTCGCCCGCGGCGTGGCAGTGCTCAGCAAAGAGTGCGGCCTGCTGGTCGACACAGGTCCCGGTGACCGGCACGGACCCGCCGAACACCGAACAGTCACCCAAGGCCTGGGCGTTGTCGACGACCGTTGGCAACATCGAGGGATCGATGCCGAAGATGTCGCAGGCGCGATCGCTCCATTGGCCAGTGTCGAGGTCGAGGAGGAGGGAGCGGCCGGCGGTTGCCACGTCGGTGACGAACGCTCCGCACAGTCGGTGCAACATCCAGGCGTCGGTCGTGGTGATGGTTGGTGACCCGCCGATCTGCTCGCGCAGCCACACGATCTTCGGCGCGACGAAGTAGGGATCCAACTCGAGACCGGTGTGCTGGGCGAGGAAGTCGCCGTGATCGCGGAGCCGCTCGCACACGACCTCGGCTCGCCGATCCTGCCACACGATCGCCGGCCCGTTCGGCACGCCGGTCGACCGGTCCCACGCCATCACGGTTTCACCTTGGTTCGCCAGGCCGATGCTCGTCAGGCGGGGGTTGCCCGCTGAGGCCAGCGCTTCGGTGCCGGCAGCGACAACGCTGGCCCACAGCTCCTCGGGGTCCAGCTCGACCGCGCCGTCGGCGGTGGCCCGAATCTGAATCTCTGCCTCGGCCAGCGACAGCACCTCGCCATCGTCGGCGACGACCAGCGCCTTGGTGGCCGAGGTGCCCTGATCGATCGCCAACACGGTCACGCAGCGACACTATTACGGCATCGTCAGCTGCCCTCTACAGTGGCGCCGATGGCGTTCACAGGCTTCCCCGACGAGGCGATCCGGTTCTACGAGGGGCTGATCGCCGACAATTCCCGGACCTACTGGCTGGCCAACAAGCCGGTCTTCGAGCGCGCCGTCCGCGGGCCGATCCTTGCGTTGCTCGACGAGCTCGCCGAGTACGGGCCGTATCACGTGTTCCGCCCGAACAAGGACGTGCGATTCTCGAAGGACAAGACGCCCTACAAGGATCACATCGGTGCATACGGCGAGTCGCAGGCCGGTGCCGGCTACTACGTGCAGTTCTCGGCGACGGGCATGGTCGCCGGCTCGGGCTACTACCACATGGCCAGTGATCAGCTCGACCGATTCCGCGCCGCGCTCGATGGCGACGCCGTCGGAGGCGAGATTGTGGACGTCACCACGGCTCTCGGTAAGAAGGGACTGCAGTTCAGTGCGATCGGATCGTTGAAGACCGCGCCGCGTGGATATCCGCGTGATCACCCACGGATCGAGTTGTTGCGTCTGAAGGGTCTGGTCGGAACGCGGCACTGGGATCCGGCACGATGGATGCAGACCAAGGCCGTTGTGAAGCGCGTGCGCGACACGTGGGACGAAGCCGCACCGATGAACGCCTGGCTCGATGCGCACGTCGGCCCGTCGACGTTGGCGCCCGACGAAGACGCACTGGGTCGCTTCGGTTCGCGGTAGCTCAGCTGTCGATGAACGTGCAGAACGGACCCACCGAGTGTCGAAGTCGATGGTCGAACGTGAGGAGCTTGACGTCGAACAACTCGGCAACGGCAACGTAGGCGGCGTCATAGGCCGAGAGGTTTCGGCGTAGCTCCCACATGCGAGTGGCGATGTCGCCGTACGGAACGGAGCTCACCCGAAGCAGCGCCAAGTCGCGGAGCGCGTGTTCGGCGACTCGGTCGTTGACGACCTTGAGCTGGCACAGCTTTCGTAGAACGCTGGTGACCTCGTAGTGGAGCAGTTCAGGCGCTGCGAGGTCGTGCTGAGCGTACAGGCCGCGGCTGGAGGCACCGAGATCGGCGTCGTCGACGAGCAGGGCGACGACAGCGTTGGCGTCGATGGCGATCATCGGCGTTCACGATCGGAAAGGTCGGCGAGCTGGCCTGCGGTGAGGACCGTTCCATCGAGCCGGCCCTCGATCCGAGCGAGCAGAGCCAGGCGATCTGGTCGTTTGGTCAATTCAACGAGCTCCCACAACACGAACTCCTGAAGCGACCAGCCCTTGGCCGCCGCGCGCGATGCCAACTCGTTGCGAACGTCGTCGGGGACGTTTCGAATGGTGATGGCGACCGGGATATCTGCAACATAGCGTCGGTGCCTGCAGAATGCAAGCACTCGGCTAGCACTCGATCGAAGCGTCGGGCACGATCGCCGAGGAGGGCGTGTTCGATGCTGGCGCGGTGCCCGCGGACACGGGGGCTGATGTCGCGTTCGACGGCGGCATGCCACGGAAGATGTTGAGGATCGCGTTCATCGACGGCGACGTCTTGTCCCACTCCAGCACGGCTGCTCCTGCGATGTTCCTGCCGGTCGCCTCGATCTGATAGCCGCGGATGTCGGCCGGATTCACGGTGGTGAGCGCTCCGACGAGCTCGAGCATCTTGGCAATCGTCAACCCGGTGTCGACCACGAGGTCGTCGCGGTACGCCTCGTACAGGGCGGTGACTCCCCGTGGTGTCAAGATTCCGGAGCTCGACGCACGGGCCAACACGCGTCTGACGAAGTCCTGCTGCCGCGCGATCCGACCGAGATCCGACGACGGGTCTTCATGCCATGCGCCTGCCTCGTCCATGTACTCGAGGTGCCGAGATCGCAGGTAGGCGAGGGCCTCGTCTCCACTGAATGTGGTGCACCCCGGTTGCGCGACGTTGAGCCCGGTGCTCGTGTCGCGCACCGCGTACGGCATCGGGACAGTGACACCCCCGACGGCGTCGACGAACTTCTGGAACGCGCAGAAGTCGAGTTGGATGAAGTGGTCCACTGGCACGCCGAACTCAGACTTCAACGTGTCGATCAACAACTGAGGATCGTCGCGCCGGTACGCGGCAGTGATGCGGCCACTGCCGTTGCCCGGAATCTTCACCCAGAGGTCGCGCGGGAACGACAGCACCGAGACCTGGTCGGTGACAGCATCCAGACGCACCACCATGATCGTGTCGCTGCGCGCGCCGTTCGATGCATCGTTGGCGAACGACTTGGCGTACGGCGAGCCCGGGTCGGCGCACGAGTTGTTGTCGGCACCGACGATCAGGAAGTGGGTTGCGGCAGAGTCTGTGGCAGGAAAGGTCTCGGCGGGCGCGGTGCCGGGCGCGTCTGTTGCATCGACCGGTTCCGTCTCCACGGTCGTTCCGCCGGCCACCGTCGCGTCGACCTGCCCGATGCCGTCGGACCCATGACCTCGTTGGGTGGCGCCCAGGAATGCGGGCGTCGCGATCGCCTGGCAGAGCACGCCGCCGGCGGCACGTGCTGTGGCTGGGCGTCGGCGCAGCGTTGCCCATGCCTGTCGATACTCGGCGATCTTCGTCCAACGCTGGTAGGCGCGCGCCAGAGACTCCTGGGTGATGTCTTCGGCACTCGGGCGGTCGCCCACTATCCGATAGGCGACTCGGTAGGCGAGGCCGGCGAGATCGCTGAACTCGTCGTCGAAGGGTGGGCGTTGCATTGTGATGTTTACGCCCGAGACGGTCGTTTGGTTTACGGCACGGGGATCCAGACGAGG
>JANPOJ010000377.1:0-16149 GCA_031427935.1 Ilumatobacteraceae bacterium
CCAGACTTGATCACGTCTTTGGAACGATCGCTGATCATCACATAGCCGTTCGGCATGACCGAGGCCACGTCGCCGGTGCGCAACCAGCCGTCGTGGAACTTCTCGGGATCATCGACCCGGTAGTACGACGCAGTGATCCACGGGCCGCGCACTTCGATCTCACCCAACGACTCGCCGTCCCACGCCACGGTCGCCCCGGTGTCGTCGGTGATCCGTAGTTCGACGCCCGGCAGCACGCGGCCGGTGCGGGCCCGCCAGGTGACTTCGTCGTCGTCGCCCATCTCCTTGGGCGGATGCCCGATCGCGGCAACCGGGCTGGTCTCGGTCATGCCCCAGCCCTGCACGATCGGCACGTTGAACACATCGAGGTAGCCCTGGATCAGCGCACGCGGCACCGCCGAACCACCGCACATCACCAGTCGCAGCGACGAGAGATCCGCGGCCTTGCCGTTGTTCAGCAGATCGGTCAACACGGTGGGCACGGCCCCCGTCAGCGTCGGCCGGGTCTCTTCGATGATCCGGCTCAGCGGCACCGCCTGCAAGAACTGCTGCGGGAAGACCAGGTCGGCGCCGACCATCCACGCGGCGTAGGGCGTACCCCACGCGTTGGCGTGGAACATCGGCACGATCACCAGCATGCGGTCCGTCTCGGCAAGCGCGATGTTGGCCGTCGACGTGACCATCAACGAGTGGAGGAACGTACTGCGGTGGCTGTACATCACCCCTTTCGGGTTGCCGGTGGTGCCGCTCGTGTAACACATCGCCATCCCGGCTCGCTCGTCGACGTCGGGGTAGTCGAAACCGGGTTCCTCTGCTGCCAGCAGTGTGTCGTAGTCCAACGTGTCGCCGAGGGCCGACGTATCGCCCGAACCCTTGACGATGATGTGCTTGACCGTGGTCAGTTGGTCACGAACCTTGGCGAGCAGCGGGATGATCGAGGCGTCGATGATGATGACCTGGTCCTCGGCGTGGTTGATCACGTAGGCCAACTGCTCGGGGAAGAGACGGATGTTCAGCGTGTGCAGGACCGCTCCCATGCAAGGCACGGCCAGGTAGGCCTCGAGGTGGGTCTGGTTGTTCCACATGAAGGTGCCGACTCGGTCACCCTCGTGCACACCCAGCCTGGTGAGGGCGGCAGCAAGTTGGTCGGCGCGATCGGCGACCTCGGCGAAGGTGGACTCGACGTACCCGTCGCCGGTGAAGGTGATCACCTTGCTGGTCGCGTGCACCGTGCGGCCGTGTTCGAGTATCGGTCGCAGCGTCAACGGATAGTCCTGCATGGTGCTGAGCGGCATCGGTCCCCCTGTGATCGTGACGATGATCGTGACTGGGGTCACGTTAGCCGGACCGTGTCATTACCCTGCATGGGACTTGCGTTGCACCCGCGACTAGGTCGAATGAATCAAGCTGGGGCCAATTGGTACCAAAGTATTAAGCCGTATGGCAGGATCTAGCGGATGACCGCGGCCACGATGTCCCCGACGGAGCGCCCGCACCCGACGATCCGAGCGACCGAGCGCTACTTCGTCAACGCCCCGATCGATGCCCTACTCATCGGCGGAGCATCGGTCCTGCTCTACGCCATCTTTCGACTGCGACCGGAGCTGGCCTCGTCGCCATCGGTGGCATCGCTCGCCGCAACCCTGGTGTGGGTGTGCAACTACCCGCACTTCGCGTCGACGAACTACCGGCTCTACCACTCGCGGTCGTCGATCTCCCAGTACCCGCTGACGGGGATCGTGACGCCACTGATCATGGTCGCCGCAGTGATCGGGTGCTACCTCTCACCTGCCGCGATCGCCCCGCTGTTCATCAAGCTCTACCTGCTGTGGTCGCCGTACCACTTCTCGGGCCAGACCCTCGGCATCACCATGGTCTACGCCCGCAGGACCGGGTTCGTCATCGACGGGTGGCTGCGGCGCAGCCTCACCGCGTTCATCTTCTTGACCTTCGCTGTCCAGAACGCCTGGGCCGAGGTCGGCCTGCACGTCAACCCCTTCTACGGCGTCAACTACCCCACCCTCGGGGTGCCGCTGTGGCTGCCTCAGGTGCTGACGAAGCTGATGTGGGTTGCCCTCGCATCCACGATCGCGATGCTGATGTGGAAGATCGCCAACGGCGGCCCGATCGTGCCGTTGATCGTGGTGCTGCCCGCCTTCACGCAGTACATCTGGTTCGTGGCGACCCCCGCCGGGCAGTTCCGCTACATGGTGCCCTTCTTCCACTCGCTGCAATACCTGCTCATCGCCTGGAACGTGCAGCTCAAGGAGGGCCTCGCCGAGCGCAAGCGCACGCCATCGGTGGGCTACGTCTGGTCGGAGTCCACCCGCTGGATGGCGATCAACATCGCCGGCGGAATCGCCCTGTTCTGGGGGCTGCCACACCTCGGCGCCCACTTCGGCAAACCGCTGCTGTTCAGCACCGCCGTGATGCTCGCCGCGATCCAGGTCCATCACTTCTTCGTCGACGGCGTGATCTGGCGCTTGCACAACCCGGCAGCGCGCTCGCCGCTGTCGTCCTCACTGCGAGAGATGAGCGGGGCCCGCCGATGAGGCACCGCCTCGCAACCATTGGTCTGGCGTGCGTCGGGGTGCTGATGTTCACCGCCCCGTGCCTTGCGTACGCACCTCCCGAAACCGACCCGCGGATCGTCATCACGACACCTCAGGGCAAGATCTTGATCGCCCTGGCTCCGGAGAACGCTCCCGAACACGTGAAGCAGTTCCTCGTCGCGCTCGCCGCTGGTGATTTCAACGGGGCCAACGTGTCGCGGGTCGCACCGAAGCTCTACGTTCAGACCGTTGGCAGGGGAGGAACCGCACAACTCGCCGGTCAGCCCACCGAGCGCGTCAAGGTCGGCAACCTGCGCGGTGCACTCAGCGTGTACGACAGCGGGACGGCCGGCGACGTGCCGACCCTGATGTTCGTACTGACCAGGAGCCCGCAGCTCGACACGGACTACACCTCGATCGGCTTCGTCGAAGCGGGCATGAGCATTCTCGAGGCGATGGCCGACACACCGACGGTCGGTGATCATCAGCCCGCTGAGGCGATCACCATCACCGAGATCCACATCGCCTCGTTCAAAGAGCGCGCGTCGTTGCGGCAGGCTGCGGCCGATGCTGCCACCCAGGACAACGGCACGTCGATGCTGGCCGGGGTCTTCATCATCGCCTGCGCCGCGTTCCTCGCGGCGCTGATCTCTGCCTTCCAGGACCGCCTGGGCAAACAGCGATCCAGGTCGCTGGCGTTGCTGGTCGTGCTGCTGTCGTTCTTCGCGCTCTGGGTATCGCTCGGCGGCACCAAGGAAGGCTCCGGCCTGATCGGCGTGGCGTTGTTCGCCGGGGCGATCGCCACGTTCAGGTTGATGGGCCGGTTCGAGCGGCCTGCACCGCGCGAGAAGGCAGGCGAGCAGCTAGGCAGTGGCCCGCAGCCACGAGAGCTCGCCGATGGCGAACTGCACGCCGAGTCCGGGGTCGATCAAGCGCAGCGCGAACTCGAGATCATCCTCGGCCAGGGAGACGCAGCCGCTGGTCGGATTGCTGGCCCCGGCTGCGGAATACGAGTTGCGGTGCAGGAAGATCGCGGCGGCCAGAGCCGGTTCGCCGGGCGCGTCGCCCGAGATCGGGTCGAGGTTGGCGCCGATGACGGCAGCGTGGCCGTAGACGTCGCCGATTCGGGTCAACCACTCGTCAGGTGACGTGCAACCCGGAGCATTGACCAGGGACTGGTACGACGAGGTGTGCGGCGTTGCTCCCCAACAATCCTCGGGGCCCACCAACCGGTACGGGCCGCGCACGCCGATGTCGGCGCGGTTGCCGAAGAACTCGAACTGCTGGCCATCCCACGCCTGAACGCTGCCGAGGGGGAACGAGCCGGCGGGTGTCGTTCCGTCACCCACACGCCGATCCATCCGCGGCGGTCTACGAGCGCCCTCGTGAGCCCGTACGGGGCTCCACGGCGACCCGCCCAGCCCGACTTCGCCCCAGCCCCAGCCCCTTGCGAATCGTCCGTGACGTTTCAGCACCCAATCCCAATTCCGATCTGGGCGCCACCCTGCGCCGTCACCTGCGGCTGTGATCGACGTCTGGCGCCCAGATCGCCGGGGCGAGAGCTCGTATCGTCACAGACGATTCACGAGGGGTCGGGACCGCAGCAAGTCCACCCGGCGGAATCCGGTCTGCGAGACGGGCGCACGGGGCCCGGAACGCGGGCGGGGGTCAGACGGTTCGCTCGACGCGGATGTCGCCCGACACCGTCTTCAACTGCAACCGCACCTGGCGACGATCGCCCTCGACGACGGTCGGCGTCGGGTCGGGCAATGATGCCCGACCGCTGAGTGTCGAGATCTCGGCATCGATGCGAATGCCGGTGGGGAGGCCGACCCGCACGTCGCCGGAGATCGAGCGCACGGCGATGTCGTTGCCACAGCACCGCCCGACGCGGACGTCGCCGCTCGTCGAGACGATCGCAACGTCGTTGTCGCACAGGTCGATGCGCAGATCCCCCGAGGTGCGCGCGGCGTCCTGGTCGCCGTGCACGCTGCGCAGCGTCCACGCTCCGGAGATCGATGCCACGTGGGCTTCGCCGGCGACATCGCCGCACGAGACGTCGCCCGATGCCGTGGTGACGTCGAGTCGAGCGACGTCACCGACCTCGACCGAGCCAGAGGCCGTGCGCACTCGCACCACGCCGAGAGAACCGATCAAGCGCACCTCGCCCGATGTGGAGCTGAGCTCGACATCGGTACCGATCGGCACGTGGGCGATCAACCGGGTGTGGCGCCCGCGCCGGCCCCAGCGCGATGGGTGGCGAACCGAGATCCGGTCGCCGGTCTGGTAGATCTCGAAGTCGTCCGCGTCGTTCGCATCGATCGTCAGGGTCACGATGCCGGCGTCACCGGCGAAGACTTCGATCGTGCCGACGGGCACACGGATGTCGAGAGCAGGTCGTTCACCGACCTCCCACCGCCCGTTGCGACTCATGTCCGTCTTTCTACAGGTCGAAGCTGTGGGTCGTGCGGAACCCGTGGCCTTGTTGGGGCTTGCGAGCCCGGCGCGACAGCGCGTCGAGCACCCAGCTGTTGACCGAAGCGCCTGCCGTGTCGGCAGCATCTTCGATCAAGCTCTTCAGCGACGGGGGCACACGCAACGTGATCCTGGCGTCGAGCTCTTCCGCCGAGTTGGACTCGACGGTAGCCGCGGATTCGGCGATGCGCAACGACGGATCCCCGTCGGACAGGATGAGGTCGACCGTGCGATCGGGCAACTGCGCCCGCACCTCGCACGCTGCCTGCTCGGCGAGATCCATGGCCGCCTGCCGGATGGCTGGTGCCAGGGCGGTGGTGAGATGATCGATCGCCTCCTCGACGGCGACGTCGCCGCCGGCGAGCGAGCCTTGGCTGGCCAGAGCGGCCTGCACAGCGTTGATGATGGATTGCACTTGCATGGCGTCGGGCTGAGATCGCTCAGCCGCGACGGCGGCGGCCGTCGAGGTGGGCGAAGCCGCGTCGCTGGCGGCTGACCTGATCGAGGTGGCGGACCTGATCGAGGTGGCGGACGCGATCGGCACGGAGGGAAGCGATGAACTCTGGGCTGCTGAAGAAGGGTGACATCATTTTGTCCTTTCGGTGACATCACGATGATGTCACACTGATGTCACACCGTCAAGGCTTTTGCTTCGGGGGCTTGTGAGCAACGAGCTTCCCCAGCTCAGGGTCGTAGTTGGAGACGATCTCGCGCACCCGCTCGACGGCCAGAGACGCCAGGCCGTCGACCAGGGCCACGAACAGTTCATGTGCTGCGGCGCGCGGCCAACGGGCCGGCAACAAGGCGCTGGGCAGATCGGGATCGGTGACGGCGAACACGAACCACCGGTAGTTCGCCCGGGTCCGGCTGACCAACGCCTCGGTCGAGCCGATGCGACCGCTGGCGAGCCGTCGCATCACTGGCCGGAAGGTGCGGATGAACTCCGAGTACGAGCTCCCGAGATCGTCGAGGTTCCACGCCGACGCTACCGACAACCGGGTGTCGGTCGGCAACTCGGTGGCGCGTATCACCGTGCATGACCGGGGCGGAGCGACCTCCAGGGCGATGTCGAGCTCGTGGTCGGGGGCATGCGGCGAGACCCACAAACCGTCGTAGAGCGGAGCGAACCCCAGCGATTGCAGCCGGGCGCGCAGCATCGGACGCAAACGCCGTTGGTCCTCCGGCACCGTGAAGGCGATCAACGTCCACACCCCGTCCCAGTCGGGCCTCGGCTTGCCGAAGGCTCGCGTGTGGATCGGGCCATACGGCAACAGGTGACGGAAGCCGTCTGCGACTCGATAGAAGGTGTTGCGTCCGTCTTTGGTACCGACCAACAGCCCGCGGATCGAGAGTCGGCTCAGCGCGGCTCTGGCACCCGATGGGTTGACGTCAAACTCGGCAAGCAGGTCGACGAGGGCCGCCGACGGCAACGGCTCGCAACGCCCCGACCAGTAGTCACCGAGCAGCGCCAGCAACAGATGTTGCGGCGGGAACCCGACCTGGAACCGGGGCATGTCGAGCTCGCCGAACTCGGTGAACCGCGCCGCCACCTCGTCAGCCACAGCCGCCACGTCACCGTTGGCATCAGTCATCGAGGGTTGACGCACTCGACTCCGACTCGGGCTCACCGGTGCAACGGTAGCGACTACGGATTGATCAATCCGTCTTGGTCGTTGATCAGGAACTTCATCCCCCGTTCGAGGAAGTCGCCGACCACATCGGCGAACGCTTCCGGCCGATCGCACTGGATGTCGTGGGCGGCGTCGTATACGTACTGCAGCGACGAGTTGCGCAGCGCGCGCCGCACGACACGGCCATTGATGGGGTTGATGATGCCATCATCGCGACCGAAGAGGATCAGGGTCCGCGTCGGTAGCTCGGTGAGCCGAGCGAGCAGACCGTCGTCGGCCCCCTCCCCCATCAACCGCTCGACGGTCGGCCAGACCCGCGCCATCAACGCGGGGTCCGGAGGCGCCATGTGCGGCAGCCGATCGGGATGCGATCGGAACGCCTTGACGAAGGCCTCGGGCGCCAGCGTGGACGGGTGGGCCGACGACTCGCGGAACTTGGCCGGCGCCTCGAGCACGAGCGACTCCACCCGGTCGGTGAACGCGGCGACGAAGTGCAGCGCACAGGCCCCACCGAACGACGTGCCCATCAGATGAAAGCGGTCGAGACCGAGCGCGGTGCCGATCTCGGCAACCTGGGCGGCAAGGCCGTCGAAATCGGCGACGTCGTTGGGCTGTGCACCCCAGCCCGGGAGCTCGAGCACGATCACGCGGAACCGCCCCGCCAGCGCGTCGAGGGCGAGCGTCATCACTGGCCCGCCCGCACCCGGCAGGCACAGCACGGCGGGACCGTCGCCGGCCTCGAGGTACCGCACCGTGAACCCGGCGGCCTCGACGGTTCGCTCGACGAAGGTCGAGCCCGGCGTACGAACTGCTGTGTCGGTCATGACTGCACTCCAATCCGATGTAGTTCCGGCACGATTTCCTCGCCGATCAGCTTCAGGCTCGACAACATCGAGTCGTGCGGCAGCGGGTTGACGGTGCCGAGCGAGACCTCGAGCCGCCCCATGCCGAGCACGGCGTGGATCTCTTTGATCGTGGCGAGCACGGTCTCCGGGCTGCCGTAGAGGGGCGGGCCCATCGTCATCGGCGGCGCCATCGACGGATCGATCGTGACGTGCTTGGGCACACCACCCAACGCCGCGCCGATCTGGGCCATCGTCATCATGATGTCGGGCGACGCCCCGTTGAAGATGCTCATCAGGCCACCGCCGCTGAGCGCCTTCATCGTCTCCTGCGCCTCGTCATCCGTCGGTGTGACATACATGAAGTGGCGATACTGCAAGTTGTCGGCGGTGGGTTGCCATCCCGCCTGGGCCGCGGCTTGGCGGTACAACTCGGCGTGCTCGGCGCACTTCGCCGCGGGCATGTACGAGAACCCGAGATCGAGACCGTGCTGCCCGGCGAAGATCGCACCGTCCTTGCTGTTGCCCGACATCAGGATGCGTGGATGCGGATCCTGCACGCGGCGCGGCCACACGGCGATGTTGCGATACCGGTAGTACCGACCCTCCCAACCGAACGGCTCGGGCTCGGTGAAGCACGCCTTGAGCAGCAGGATCCCTTCCTCATAGCGATCCCGCGACTCCCATGGATTGGAGCCGTAGGTGAGGTACTCGTTCGGAGTGCCGCGCAGCATCCCGATTCGGAGGCGGCCCTCGAGGAGGTTGTCGAGCATCGAGTATTCCTCGGCGATGCGGACCGGGTTGTTCAGCGGCAGGTCGGTGCCGAACACGCCGATCTGCGCATCCGGGAACTTCCGCCCGGCGACCGCGGCCAAGATGATCGGGTTCGGCGTCAACTGCTTCGGCGAGTAGTGGTGCTCGGCGAAGTTCAACGCGTCGAAACCCGCCTCGAGCGCGGCGGCACACTCGATCAACCCGTGCTCGATCGTGGCGCTGACCAAGTCGGGCTCGCAGATGCGCGGCGGCGCCGGCCACGAGTCGCCGTGCTGCCCCCAGTAGTTCATCGTGTGGAAGAACTCGATTTTCATATGGGACAGAATAGACGCATAAATTCACACTGTCGATACCAAATGTGTAATTGGTGGCCGGGCAAGAGACTCGACCAATCGCTAGCGCACTTCGGCGAGTTGGCATCGGTGGCAGCGGCATGCCGGTGGGCAAAGCGCGTTCGTGGACGACCACGAACTGTCGATGATCTTCACGATCCGGCCCACTCTCCGCGCGTCGCGTCGGCGACGCGGGTGATCAGGCCGATCTGGTCCGCGACCGATCCGGCGACGATCCGGTTGGCGATCCCGACGTGGGTCAGGCCCGCCTTGCGCATCGCGCCGACGTGACCGGCCCACTCCTCGGGCGGGGTCACGTGGGTCACCAGGCGACCCTCCATCCCGAACGACTCGACATCTCGACCGGCCGCGACGACCTCGGTGCGAAGAAGATCGACCAACTGCAGCATGCCATCGAGGTTGGTGCCAAGCGGCGCCATCATCTTGAACCCGTCGGCCAGCCGAGCCGCTCGTTTGATCGTCACCTCGCCGGGCATGCCGGCCGTGTCGAAATTGCCGCCACCCATCCAGATCGGGATCGAGCGGTCGGGTCGGGGGTGCAGCGCGACCTCATCCAGAACGACGTGCTTGCCGTGATAGGTGACCAACGGCTGGGTCCACAACAGCCGCATCGCCTCGATCTGCTCTTCGATCCGCGCTCCCCTGGTGGCCGGGTCGACACCGACCGCTTCGAGCTCGCGTCGCTGCCATCCGACGCTGACGCCGAGCCGGAGGCGGCCGCCGCTCAGCAGGTCGACCTCGGCAGCCTGCTTGGCAGCGAGGGCCGCCGGACGCAGCGCCAGCAACGTCATGCCGGTGTTCAACTCGATGCCCTCGGTGATCGCAGCGAGGAAGGCGAGCAGCGTGAACGACTCGTGCCACGGCTCGTCGAACGACAACCCGGGAGGGAACGGCGACGCGCTCGACGACACCACGTGCTCCGAGAAGCCGATGTGGGCGTAGCCCAACTCCTGTGCCGCCTGCGCGTAGTCGCGGATCTCGACCGCGTGGGCAAAGTACGGGAGATCGACACCGACGCGCATGCCGGCGACAGTAACGCGACGGCGACGAATAGTCGACAGATGAGCAGCATGCCGTCGGCGCATATGCTGCCTATTCATGCGCCTGTTCAACCTTGCCGGTCGCCTGAGCACCTTCGTCGACGGCGCAGTCGTCGACGTCGCCACGGCCAGCGACAACCGATTCTCATCCGAGCCGCAGCAGATGTTCGACGACTGGCACGCGCTGACGGCGTGGGGCGAGTCCGCCGGTGCCCATGGCGCTGGGGAGGTGGACGTGCAGCAGCTGCTCGCACCGGTCCCTCGACCTCCACAGGTCTTTGCGATCGGCCTCAACTACAAGGCGCACGCGCAGGAAGGCATCTTCAGCGTGCCGGAGGAGCCGACCGTGTTCACCAAGTGGCCGACCTGCATCGTCGGGCCGTCTCACGCCGTCGCACTGCCGGTCGACACCGACTGGGAGATCGAATTGGTCGTTGCCATCTCGCGCCGCGCCTTCCACGTCAGCGCTGCGGACGCAATGTCGTATGTCGCCGGCTTCACGATCGGCCAAGACCTGTCTGACCGCGTGCTGCAACGCAAGGGGCCTGCCCCGCAATGGAGCCTCGGCAAGTCGCGCTACGGGTACGGGCCCACCGGGCCCTGGCTGGTCACCCTCGACGAGCTCGACAACCCACACGACGTGGCGATCCACAGCTCATTGGCCGGTGAGACCCTGCAGTCGTCGCGCACGTCGATGTTGATCTTCGACATCCCGACCCTGATCGAATACATCTCCGAGTTGTGCCCGCTGCTGCCCGGCGACCTGATCTTCACCGGCACGCCCGAGGGTGTCGGCTATGCCCGCACGCCGCCGCGCTTCTTGCACCCCGGCGACGTGTTGACCAGCACGATCGACGGCATCGGAGACCTCGTCACCCATTTCGTGTGACCTGGTCACGTCAGCAGTGTCTTTTGAACCTTGCCCATGGCGTTGCGCGGCAACACGTCGACCACGCGCACTTCGCGCGGGCGCTTGTGCACCGACAAGAGCGCGGCGACATGGTTGATCAACGTCGCGTCATCGACGTCGTTGCAGACCACGAACGCCACGATCCGCTGACCGAGATCCGGATCGCTGACGCCGATCACCGCCGCATCGGTGACACCGGGGTGGGTCAACAGCGCGGCCTCGACCTCGCCCGCACCAACCTTGAAGCCACCGGTCTTGATGATGTCGATCGACTGTCGCCCGACGATGCGATGGAAGCCACCCGCGTCGATCACTGCGGCGTCGCCAGTTCGGAACCAGTCGCCGTCGAGCGAGGCGGCCGTGGCATCGGGGCGATTGAGGTACTCGTCGAACATGGTCGTGCCGCGGATCTGCAACTCGCCGATCGTCTCGCCGTCGTGGCCCATCTCGCCCCCCGTGTCGTCGACCAGCCTGCTCTCGACGCCGCGGATGGGCACACCGACCCAACCCGGTCGCCGCTCGCCGTCGAAGCGAGTCGACACTGTGATCAGCGTTTCGGTCATGCCGTACCGCTCGACCGGCGCCTGACCGATCAGCGATCGCATCTGTTCGAACACGGCAACGGGCAGCGGCGCACTGCCCGAGACGACCAGCCGGGCTCCACGCAGTGCAGCGGCCAGCGTCGGCTCGGCGCAGATGCGCGACCACACGGTGGGTACCCCGAAGTACATCGTGCCATCGGCGGCCGCGTAGGCCTGCGGCGTCGGCTTGCCCGTGTGCACGAGGCGGGACCCCACGCGCAGCGCGCCGAGCACGCCCAGCACCAGCCCGTGCACGTGGAACAGCGGCAGACCGTGCACCAGCGTGTCGTCGGGCGACCACTGCCACGCCTCGGCAAGGCCGTCGAGGTCGGCTGCCACCACTCGACGTGACAGCACGACACCCTTCGACAGACCCGTCGTGCCGGAGGTGTACATGATCAGCGCGGTTGCGTCGATCGCCGGCTCGCTGCCGGCCCAGTCGGACTCGCCGTCGATCGACACCTGCGGCAGCGTGACCTCGGGCCACTGCGGGTCACCGATCGTCGCGGCCGCGCCGGAGTCGCGCAGCATGTGCTCGCGCTCCATCGGCCCGGCGTCGGCAGGCATCGGCACGACGGGCACACCGGCCATCAAGCCTGCCACCACGCCCACGACAGTGTCGAGCGTCGACGTCGCCCTCAACGCGACGGCGGGCATGCCCTCGAGGCGTTGGGCGACGGCCCCCGCCCGTCGGGCCAACCGCGCCCACGAGACGGCAGTGCCGTCGACGCTGAGCGCGGCACTCTGGTCGCCGAGATCGCCGGTCAGCGAGGGCAGCAGCGGGCTCATGCTGCACCCACTCGCACGATGACCTTGCCATACAGGTCCGGCTGCTGCGCTCGCTCGAACGCTGCATGGATCTGATCGAACGGGTACACCGAATCGATCACGGGATGAAGATCGCTCGCCTCAATGAACCGCAGCAGCTGCTCGGTCTCGACACGACTGGCGCCGCTGACCCCGATGATCGAGATCTGCCGGTAGAAGACCCTGGCCAAGTCGGCGCTGGGGTCGCCCGTGGTCGCGCCTGACACGACGACCCTGCCACCCGGTCGCACGCTGCGCAGGCTGTGCTTCCACGTCGCGTCGCCGACGGTCTCGTTGATGCCGGTCGCAACCGCAGCCCTCACGTCTCCCCCTTCAGATTCGTGGCGACACCGTAGCTCTGGGAAACTCTCCGACCATGTTCGACAATCCGTGGGATCCACGTCAGCGCACCGACCTCACCGACAACGAACGGGTCGTGCTGCACTTCATGGGCGACTGCATGCATGGCGATGACCTGTCACTGGTCGACCGCTACGTCGCCGAGGGATACATCCAACACACGCCCGGGATCGTGCAAGGGCGCGAAGGGCTTCGCCACTACCTCCACGAGGTCGCCTGGAAGCGCCCGGGGCGCCGTGAGTGGCGACCGATCCACCTCTTCGCCACCGGTGATTTCGTGATCCTGCACAAGCTGCTGCCCGCCGTCGTGATCGCCGACCTCCTGCGCTTCGATTCCGACGGGATGATGGCCGAGCATTGGGATGTCGTGCAGCCACTGCCCGAGGCCGACTACGACCCCCTGCGACCCTCGGTCGAAAATCTCGACCGCTTCCGCGCCGTGTTCGGCATCACCGAGTGACTCGAGCTACGAGCCATCGGCAACGAGGTCGGCCACGGTCCGAAGCACCGTGCTGCTGAGCGCCAATTGCGTCTCGGTGCGATTGACATCCGGCGACGACACAACGCGCTGCAGGATCAGGTGGAGGTGGTCGTTGGAGCGAGCGACGATGCGAACCAGCAGATCTCCCGAGCCGGTCACGGTGTGGATCTCGAGGATCTCCGGGATGGCGCGAAGATGGGCGACGACACGAGTGTGCGATCCCTGCGAGATGGCCAGCGTGGTGAAGGCCAGCACGCCCAGGCCGGCTGCCGTTGGATCGATGTCGGGGCCGTAACCGACCACCACCTTGCGGTCCTCGAGGCGACGCAGCCGGGTCAACACCGTGCCCCTCGCGCAGTCGAGCACGCGGGCCAGGTCGGAGACCGTCGAGTGCGGCGCCACGCGCAGCCGACCGATCAGGCGCCGATCGAGTGCATCCAGCGTCGCGGACCGATCATCCAAGGTGAACACCTGCACGGCGCACCGGGCCCGACCTGTCGATCACAGTGAACAACATCAGTCGAAGCATATGACAAACTGATCACCACTCTTGATCTCCATTGATCATCTTGGTTTCATGGTGCACATGTCGTTCATCAAGAAGGTCGATCACATCACCTACGCCTGCGAAGCGGGCACCATCGAGAAGTGGGCATGGTTCCACATCGAGGTCGAAGGCGGCACCCTGATCAATCGCATCGACGATGTTCGCCCCGGCGACCCCGACAGCAGCATGAAGATCTGGTGCATCGACTTCGGCGATTTCGGCGTCGCATTGATCGAGGGCATCGACCGGGCAAAGAAGTCGCAGGTCACCAAGTTCGTCGACCGTCACGGCGACCACGCCTGCCAGCACGTCGCCTACGACACCCACGACCTCGAGAAGTTCCAGTCCCACATGCGCGACCTGGGCGGCTCGGCCCGTGGCGGCACGCTGGTGCGCAACGATGGATTTGGCGTGCTGAAGCAGATGTTCGCACGCGGCTACTCCGAGGGCGATGCTGCCGAGGCGAGCTTCCCCGAGTACGTGCAGCGCCCGTTGCTCGGTGATGCCGACGAGGTGCACATCACGTTCGCCGAGGAGACCGGCCGCGGTTTCTACGACCAGATCGAAGATGCAGTCGCCGCCGGCGACGAGGAGCCGTTCTTCAACTTCTCGAAGATGCCCACCGACTGGCAGATCCCCGCAGCGCAGCCGCTGTCAGCGCGCTGAATCGGCTCCGGGATCTCCGATCGGGACCTTGGTCCCGACCCCAAAGGTCCCGTGCCTCTCTCCAACCCGTCGGGACCTCAGTACCTTCGGCTGTGTGACCTTCGCGCATCGTGTGACCATCATCGCCGTCTTGACGTTCGCCGTCGGAGGCGCAGCCTGCAGCAATGACCAGAGCGACGCCGTCGCGACGACAACCATCGCCAGCGCCGCGACACCGACCACGACCACCACGGCAGCCCCGCAACTCACCGACATCGTCGGCACCGCCTTGACGGCGGGAGTCTTCACCGAACTGGCCGGCCTCGTCGTCGACGCCGGGTTGGTCGAGACGTTGCGTGGCACCGGGCCATTCACCGTCTTCGCGCCGACCAACGCCGCGTTCCAGAAGCTGCCGGTCGACACGCTGCACTCCGTGCAGGACGACACCAAGTTGTTGACGACGGTGCTGACGTACCACGTGGTTCCTGGTGCGTTGAAGCTCGCCGACCTGAAGCCGGGGAAGCTGACGACCGTTGCCGGCATCGACTTGACCGTCACTCGCGATGGCGACACGGTCTCGATCAACGGCGTGCCGATTGCGACAGGCGATGTGGTGGCCAGCAACGGCATCATCCATGTGATCGGTGACGTGCTGCTCCCCCCGAGTTGAGCGCTGCAGCAGGGTGAGATCAGTGGGGCAAATTGACCACTACATGTAGTGGTCTGTAACTGAGCGGCGACACTGAGGCAAAGGGGGTTGACGGTTGCCAACGCACTCCATATCAGGCGCTCGGCGCTACTCGATCCTGCGTTTCACGGCTCCGGCCCCTCTGCGGGGCGCCAATCATCAGACGCTGTCGACCAGCTCCAGGTAGTCCCGATCTGTAGCTCTGTGTGGCAGCGGCCTCTGGGGCCGATCCCGGCTTGTCAGCGATTGGGAAAACTCAATCGCATGGGGGAGCTGTTCGGGTCACATCTCGCATGAGGTTCGGCTTACCGAGCGACGGGGGAGCTCCGCTCCATACGGAGATCACTCCCGTGGACCGTCAGTTCACCCAGATCTGCGACGAGGGCTCGTACGAGCGGCGTCTTCATATCAGCGTCGATCGCAGCCTGGTCGGGAAACGTCTCAATGAAGTACAAGACCGTTTCGTCAGTGGAATCGACAGTCACGACGCTCGTCCCTCCCAGCGCTTCGACATCTGGGCGCAGCTCGACCATACGCCGGGCAAGCTCGGCCTGCTTGCCCGGCTTGGCCTGGAACCGGACATTGATATGAATCGCTTGGGTCATCTCGTCCTCTCGAATGATCATCAGAGCTCAGCGGAGGTCGTAGCGCAGGGCCGAGCGACCGATCCCCGTCAGGGAACTTCCCGAATGCTGGCGCACGCCGGAGACGCCCGGCCTGTGAGCGATCCCGACATCCACTTCCACGTGTACGGGTCGCGCAGAACTGCCGTGAGGCACTCGTTGTTCTCTGCGCTCCAGATCTTGCTTGCGCCGAGGAACCGGACCGGGCACTATGCGCTGGTCATGTGGATCGATCGATGCGCCCTCTCGATCGACCAGAGGAGCGTGTCATGAGGGTCACGTTGCTGTACTTCGACGGTTGCCCGAACTGGAAAGTCACCGAGGCGATGCTTGAGTCGCTACGAGTTGAAATGGGATTCGATTTCGATCGTTGCAGCGTCGAGACGGTCGAGGACGCCGAACGACTGCAGTTCCGCGGGTCGCCCACCGTGCTGATCGATGACCAAGATCTCTTCGCTACCGGTGGCGAACCGGTTGGCTTGTCGTGCCGTGTGTATCGGACCGACAATGGCGGCCTTGCCGGAGCGCCTCCCGAGGCGCAGCTGCGCGAACTGCTTGCAGCGTGTTCCGCGAGGAGTGATGTCTCCAACATGGACGACCCGGGACGATGACCACCGTGCAATGCTCATGCTGCGGCATCGACCGCGACCTCGAAACACTGGCCGCGCTCCAATGCCATGACGAGATCAGGGTCTGTCGCGAGTGCATCGGGTGGCTTCGACAACGCACCGGAATGTTGGACGTAACGCCGACCTTGCCCGTGAAGGTGATGCCCGAGGCGATCACGTTCTACGAGAAAGCAGGCTTCGACGTGGACGCCTACGACAGCGGATTCGCGTT
>JANPOJ010000378.1:0-4903 GCA_031427935.1 Ilumatobacteraceae bacterium
CTGACGACGACCGGGTGTAATAGCGATCCAGGATCAGACCGAGCGCTGCAGCACGCCGCCGTCCTACATCTCGAGCGAGACGGTCACCTCGCCCTCATTCGCCCGACCGAACATCGGTTGCCTCTCGCGACAGGCCAAGAGATCGACCTCATACACATCGACGAAGTTGACCACGGCCAGACGACCACCACCTTGTTGCGGCGCGGACCACGGTTCACCGTCCACGACTTGTTGCACGAAGCCCGCACCTTGATCGACCGAGTCACACCCGCCGAGCTCCACGCTCAACTCCAGGCAGACGACCCACCTCTCGTGCTCGACACCAGAACCGACACCGATCGATCACGATTCGGCGTCATCACCGGCTCGATCCACGTACCAAGAACCGTCGTCGAATGGCATCTCGACCCATCGAACGGGTACCTGCATCCGGCCTTCGCGTCGTTCGATCAGCCGATCGTCGTCACCTGCAACGGGGGTTATAGCTCCTCGCTTTCTGCTTCCAATCTCAGCCGCCTCGGTTTTCGACGGGTCGCCGATCTGATCGGCGGCATGCATGCCTGGATCGCCGCCGGACTACCGGTGAGCGACCCCGATCACTCACACCTCGATCTGTAAGCTCCGCCGTCACCCTGGGCCAGATATCGCCTCGAAGCCGCGCTCGATCGCATCGACGATCAAACTCTGCACACGCGACACGTTGGACCGCATCATCGCAAACACCTCGTCCATCGTCACCGGAGCGTGGCCATCGACGCCGGCGTCGTAGTCGGTGACCAAAGCAACAGACGCGTATCGGATGCCGAGTTCAGCGGCGAGTACCGCTTCGGGATAACCCGTCATGTTGACGACGTGCCAACCGATTGCGCGAAACCACGCGCTCTCTGCACGCGTCGAAAATCGAGGACCATTGATGACCACCATGGTTCCACCGTCGATCATGTCGGCGCCAATGCGACTCCCGGCCGCGAGCAACGCGCGACGAAGCGCTCCATCGAACGGCTCACCAAAGGTCTGATGATGCACCGGCCCCTTCGAACCCATTTCATGATGTGGCCCGCCGACATCGTGGAATGTGTCGGACCGACCCCACGTACGGTCCACAAGCTGATCGACGACGACCAGTTGTCCAGGATGAATGTCGGGCTGCAGCGAACCAACCGAACAAGGCGCGATGATCGCCCGCACACCCATCGAATGCATCGCCCAGAGATTGGCCCGGTACGGCACCCGATGCGCCGCGTACCCGTGTTGACGACCATGGCGAGCGATAAACGCGATGTTGTGTCCTGCGACCATTCCGATCGACACAGGTGACGACGTCGGCCCGAACGGAGTATCAACGTCGACGTCCTCTGCTCGTTCCAAGAACTCATAGAAGCCCGAGCCACCGAAGACACCAATGGTTGGCGAAGCAACGTCAGTCATCACGCGTTCCTACCACGACAACCGACCTCGCTGCGCGCCCAGACGGCCGGGCCGGCTCGCTCTGGTCTGCCCCCAGGTTGGTTGACTCCTGACGTGTGAGGATTTGGTCCTCATTGGAAGGAAGCATCATGCCCAAGGCATTCCCTGAGGAGTTCCGTCGCGACGTTGTCGCGGTGGCTCGTAAGCGGATCCGGGTGCTCGAGCAGGAGAACGCGATCTTGCGGCGAGCCGCGGCGTTCTTTGCTCGTGAGTCGCTCCCAAAATGATGTACCCGCTGGTTCAGGATCTTGCCGTCGAAGGAGTTCCTGTTGGTTTGCCGCTGACCTGTCGGCTGTTGGGGTTCTCCAAGCAGAGTGTTCTACAAGTGGCAAGCGAACCCGGTGTCGGATCGTGATTGCCGTGTTGATCAGCTGGCTCGACGCCAAGCACCCGCCAGGAAGCCGGAAGCCTTGCCCCCGACAGGCGGGGAGCGCATGACAGGCATCACAGCCAGTGACAGCGCGAAGGGAGGGAGGAGATGGCAGATGGAGCGGTCGTTTCGTTGTGGCGATACCCCGTGAAGCGCTCGGCGGGACCAGTAGCCCGCACCCGTGCTGTCTTCTCGTTGCGCGCCGCTCTGATTCCAAAGCCAGGCGCGGGCCGTTCGTCGGCTGCGGGTTCGTACGGCGACGGCGTTGGATCTTCTAGTGTCGGAGCGATGGTTAGCAAGATCGCGAGTCGTTCGCCGTGGATTGACCAGCTCCGGACTGACCAGGATCCACGGCCGCTCGACTGTGACGTGACGACGGATGTGGCTGTCGTCGGCGCCGGAATTGCCGGGCTTGCCACAGCGTTCTTCTTGCTTCGCGACACCGACAACCGGGTGCTGTTGATCGAGCGGGACAGAGCCGGACGTGGAGCAACAGGCCACAATGCCGGGCAACTCACCACGTACTTCGAGCGGCCACTGTTCGATCTCGTCGATTCGTACGGATTCGACAAGGTGATCGCCGCTCAACGCGGCATTGACAACTCGTGGGATCTCCTCGACATCATGGTCGCCGACTCCGGCGCGCGGGCGCCTATCGATCGTTTCACCGGATACCTCGGCATGTTTGCCCTCAACCACGTCATGGTGCATCTGCGAGACAGCTCGCTGCGCGAGCGCGGTGGACTTCGCGTCGGATCGTGCGTCGTGTCAGAGGACGCCGAATTCCTCGGCGACATCCCCTCGGAATACGCCCACCTCTACTCGGTCGTCACATCTGCGGAGGTGCGCGAGCTCTTGGGCACCAATGACGATCGTTACTGCGCTGTGCTGTCCGGGAGGACGGGATCCATCAACGGCGCCCTGCTGATCGAGCAGATCCTCGAACACCTTCAGGACAGGTTTGCCGATCGCTTCCGATTCGTCGACCACACCTTGGTCCGTCATATCGACCTCGATGCGAGTAGTGCCACCATCAACACCGGAGAGCACCTCGTGACGGCAGGTCACGTGGTGATGTGCACAAACGGCTTTGTCGACCATGTCGTGGACAATCGCGTCGGCAGTCACATCGCGACTCACTTGCATCACCGCATCAGCGGCAGGGTCGGCTACATGGCCGCCTTCCTCGAAAGCGCGGTGCGCACTCCAGTCACCCTCAGCTACATCCGCAACGCAATCATCGGTGACTCCACACCGTACGTATATGTGACCCGGCGGCCGTACGGCCCACCAACGGACCCAGTCACGCTCACTTGCATCGGGGGGCCAGAGGCCGAGCTCGGCAACCGCGCGACGTACATCCCCGACGCCGAGTTCCCTGCCGCGATCATGCACGAAATCGACAACGACATCGCGCCGCTCGTGGACTCCACTCGCGCCAGGGGCAGCGACTACGACTACGCCTGGCACGGGCTGATGGCCTACACGGAATCGAAGGTTCGCCTCATCGGGTACGAGCCTCGAAACCCGGTCCTGATGTACAACCTCGGCTGCAACGGAGTCGGATTCCTCCCGTCAATCTACGGCGGTCACCGGATCGCTCGGCTCCTCGCCGGTGACGCGCTCGAGTCGAGCATCTTCGATCCGGTTTGAACGCGCATCAGACGTACGTCAAGGAGCGCTCGTTTCCGAGGAACACCCAGCGATCATCGACAAGTTGAGATCAACATCCAACGACCCCCATCCGAAATCTGGGGGCAACTCCACTGTCTGTCCGGGCTGTAAATGAGTAGGCAGTAAGGTTTGCCTCCTCCGGAAGGGAATGAACGATGACGCGTACCAACAAACTCATAACAGCTGCGGTCGCCACCGCAGTTGCAGTGGTCGCGGTGCCGATGGTGGCTCTGGCTACGGATGGATCGTCGAACCATCGAGAGCATTCGAAGGTGATTCACGTCGTCGAGCATGCGCTCTCCGACACGGTGCAACAGTTTCATCCGCCCGCCGACAGCGTCGGTGATGTTCTGGGCTTCCACAACCCCGTTTTCAACGCCGCCGACACCCAGCAGATCGCCAGTGACAATGGCTTCTGCGTTCACACGGTGGTGACGGGCCGGACCGAGTGGGAGTGCAACATCACGACCATGCTCGCTGCCGGCAACATCACCGTCGAAGGCGAATTCTTCGATGATGGCACCGACTCCACACTCGCCATCACCGGAGGCACCGGGACATACGCCGGCGCCGCCGGCTCGATGCTGCTCCACGCCACCGGCGATCCCGTCGGAACAGAGTTCGACTTCATCTTCACCATAACCAACGACGATCGATGAGGCCAGCGGTCTCGCGATCAGCTTGACGGACGCGCAGCGTGATGTCCGCGACTCCGGGAGATGCGTCATCCAGCCGGCGGTCTGAGACGGGTTCACGACGTTCTACAAAGCGAGGCTGCCCTGGGTGGTGCGCTACACGATCGACGGTCGGCATCGCAGCAAGTCGTTTCGCACTCGGGTCGAAGCTGAGCGCTACCGGGGTCTGCTGCTGCAGGCTGTCCAAGCGGGTGGGCGGTTCGACGAGACGACCGGCGAACCCGAGTCGTGGCAGACACCGTTGCACGATGTCCGAGTCCACGAGTGGTCGCGGCGCTGGCTCGCCGAACAGTGGCAGGAGTGGCAACCGCGCCTGCGGGTGTCGGCGACCGAGGCACTCGCCCGGTTCGTCACGATCGCTGTCGAGCACGGTGTGACGCAGGCTTGCGGCCATCTGAGGTCGTGAAGCTTCGTGTCCGATCCCAAGAATGCGATGCCCGCCACGACCGAGATCGCCTTCGTCGGCATGGCGACACCGACGGCAGCGCCGATCAACACGCTGAAGAGGTGCATGAATGCAGTTGCTGCGGTGATGGCGATCAGGATCGTCACGGCGCGGTATCGGGCGGCGAAGATCATCGCCATCAGCTGGCTCTTGTCACCGAGCTCGGCGACGAAGATGATGCCGAAGCTGATCAGAAAGGCTTCCATGCAATTCCTTCGGGGTTGTGGCCCGGACGAAAGCTGGATTGCCATC
>JANPOJ010000379.1:0-5187 GCA_031427935.1 Ilumatobacteraceae bacterium
CCCGCAACCGTACTGCCAGAAGGCGACCGCCGCGCCACCGACGGCCGCACCGCGCAAGCGCCCGGCCGCGGTGAGCGGCCGGGCCACGCAGTCGGAAGGGTTCGATCTGCTCGGCCTGCACTGGGATGTGATGGAGGAGCGGGCAGCCAAGTACAACACCGTCGCCGATCGCAACCAGTGGCGACTCGTCGGAATGATGCACATCGCCGAGACCAAGGAGCAGGCGTACAAGAACGTCGAGTTCGGGATCGAGCAGTGGTTCAACTACTTCCAGAAGGTCGCCGCCTTCCCGCAGATGGCGGTCGGTGGCGACAACGTTCGCGAGATGATCGACTTCGTCAACGAGAGCGGCCTCGGTTCGATCGGGACTGCCGACATGGCGTGCGAGCAGATCGATCGCCTCACCAAGCAGTCCGGTGGCTTCGGGTGTTACATGCAACTGGCACACGAGTGGGCCAACCCCGTGGCAACACATCGCAGCTACGAGTTGATCGCCCAGCGAGTCATGCCCGAGTTCCAAGGGCAGGGATACAGCACGTTGAATGCCAAGGCCCGGGCCGTCGAGACCAGACCCGAGCTGGCCGACCGCAACATGAAAGCGGTCGAGGAGATGGTTGCTCGGCACCAAGCCGAACTTTCCGCGAACTGAGCTCACCCATCCCACCCGTGGACGAAAGGCTGGCGCTGCATTCGGCGCGCGGGCGGGTCGTCCTGGTGGCAACGGTTGCTGCCAGCGCGATGGCCAGCCTCGATGCGACGGTGGTCAACGTTGCCCTGCCACACATCGGTGAGGAGTTCGACGCCGGCATCAGCGCGCTGCAGTGGGTACTGACCGGGTATCTGGTGGCCCTGGCGTCGCTGATCCTGTTGGGCGGCGCGCTCGGCGATCGATTCGGACGGCGCAGGGTCTTCGTCATCGGCACGGTCTGGTTCGCCGCCGCGTCGTTGCTGTGCGGAGCCGCGCCGAACATCGAGGTGCTCGTGATCGCCCGCGTGCTTCAGGGTGTGGGCGGCGCATTGCTGACACCTGGCAGCCTGGCGATCCTGCAGGCCAGCTTCCGCGAGTCGGATCGCGCCGCCGCTGTGGGGGCATGGTCGGGACTCGGCGGTGTGGCCGGAGCGATCGGACCGTTCGTGGGCGGTGGTCTCGTCGACGGACCCGGTTGGCGTTGGGCGTTCCTGATCAACCTGCCGGTCGCCGCGATCGCGATCGCGTGCGCGCACAGGGCGATCCCCGAAACGCGCGACCCGCATGCCAGTCGCAGCCTCGACCTGGTCGGCGCTGCGCTGGCGGTCGTCGGGCTGGCAGCCAGCACGTGGGCGCTGACCGAGGCGGGGCCCCGCGGATGGACGGATGCTGCGGTGGTGGGTGCGGGAGTCGTCGCAATCGCGGCGATCACTGCGTTCGTGCGCCGCATGATGCACGCCGGCGATCCGCTGGTGCCGCCGGCCCTGTTTGGCAACCGCACGTTCACCGTCGTGAACCTGCAGACCGTGCTGCTCTATTCCGCGCTCGGCGTCTCGTTCTTCCTCGTGTCGTACGAGTTGCAGGTGGCCACCGGTTGGTCCGCGCTGCAGGCGGGCGTGGCGCTGCTGCCCGCGACGGGCTTGATGTTGCTGTTGTCGGCCAGTTCGGGCTCACTCGCCCAGCGCATCGGGCCGCGGTTGCAGCTCACCGTCGGCCCGCTGATCGCCGCGGCAGGCCTGCTACTGCTCGCGCGAGTCGGCGAGCATGCGTCGTGGGTCACCGACATCTTGCCCGGAGCCGTCGTCTTCGGCCTCGGGCTGGTCACCTTCGTGGCACCGCTGACGGCCACCGTCATGGCCGCCGCCGATCCCAATCACGTCAGCGTGGCATCGGGAGTGAACAACGCCATCGCCCGTGCCGCAAACCTCAGCGCGCTGGCGGTGATCCCGGTGGTCTCAGGGCTCTCGGCGGCGTCGAACCCGGCCGAGATCACCCACGCGTTCCGCTTGGGTCTGGTGATCACCGCATCGGTTGCCGCCGCCTCGGCCCCACTCGCGTTCATCGGCCTCGGATCCCAGACCCGGGCACCGTGCACTGCGCGTCGAATCCAGTGCAATCTCGACGGCGCACCACTGCAGACGGTGTCGGAGCCGCTGGCGCCCATCGATCGGTGAAACGCTCAGCTTCGGTAGGCCTCGCGGCCGACACCCTGCACAGGAATTCCCTGAGATGCCAGCACCTCGGCCTGCAACGCGTACATCGATGCGGCGGCCCGGTCGATGTGACGGGTGAACGCCATCGACGCCGCCAGGATCGGTTGCAGGAGCGCCTTGTCCTGCACGCGGGCAGCGCCGTACTCGTGCTCGACGATCAACGGGGTTGTCGTCGGGTCGAAGTCGAGCAACTCACGCGCCGCGAGTTGATGATCGAGCCAATCGACCGTTCGGTTCTGCAGATAGGCGAGCGGATCGTGACGAGCCGTGCCAGGCAGTTCGTGCTCGCACAGCACCGTCTGCTTCTTCCACGCGTTGGCCAAGTCGGCAGGGTTCGACGACACCTCGCCATCGACCCAATCACCGCGCTGCACTGTCTGGCCCCCATACCCCCAACCGGCGACTCCATCGGAGTGGATCACCTGACCCTTCACATGCATGCCCGCAATCAGGAAGCCGTACCCGGTGTCCTTGAGGTACTGGAAGATCGAGCGGGTGTCTTGACCCATCAGGATCGCGTGCGACGGGTCGTAGTGGACGCGGAACTGATCGCCAACGCCGTGGCGCTCGGCGATCTGGTGGAGCGCGATCCACATCGCCGGCGCGTACGCAATGTTGTTGTGGAAGTTGTCGCCGGGAGTCCACCCCGGCATCGGGCATTGCTCGACCCGGTACTGCAGGTTGCGATCCCTGGCCGCTTTGAGCAGCGGCACGAAGCTCTCCTCGAAATCAATCAGGTTCTGATCCATCGACAGGGTCTGGTTGCGCCCGACGAAACCCGTCACCGCAGGCACACCAAGCAGAGATGCGGCGTCCATGACGGCGAGCATGAAGTCGTGCTTCTTGCGCCGTATCGTCGGAACCGCGTTCAACATGTCGTCGAAGTAACCGATGTCGGCGATCTCCACACCGGTTGCATCGATGGCCGCGAGCACACGCTTCGCCCGAACCTCGTCGAACGGCTCTCGCAGATCGAGCGTGTTGGCGACGGGGTCGAGCATCGCCTCGGCGGACACGTCGGCGAGCGAGGGGTGCAACGCGGCGGAGAGCTCGATGCAGTCGGCGTCGAGCATGACCGCGAAGTCGAGCCATTCCTCGATGGCCAGATCGGGGTCCGGGTCACGTCGCTCGCGGGGCGTGAGCTCCCGCAGCGCAGCGGTCAGCACGCCGATCGGCATGAACTTCGGCTCGAACTGTTTGATCTCGGACATCGGAAGATCCCCTCTCAGATATCGGAGAGCGCTACAGGTGCCCGGTGCCGGGCCGACTCGATGGCCGCGTGGAGTACGCGCTGGGTGACCAACGCATCGGCGAAGTCGGCCAGCGGGACGACCGGGGCTCCGCCGCCAATTGCCGACAGGATGTCGCTGGCCTGATTGACGAAGGCGTGCTCGTAGCCGAGCCCGTGGCTGTCCGGCCACCAGGCATCGACATATGGATGCCCGTCTCCGCCGCGGGTGACGTCGATCGGCGTCCATCCCTGCACCGCGGCGTCGTTGCTCAAGTCGTAGAAGTCCAACTCGTTGAGTCGCTCGAAGTTGAACCGCAGGGCTCCTCGATCGCCGTGGATCTCGAACCGGTTTGCGTTGTGATACCCGGTGGCCAGGCGAGTGGCTTCGAAGCTGGCAACTCCACCACCGCTGAGCCGGGCGAGGAACAACACCGCGTCGTCGACAGTGCTCGGCCCTGTCTCGTCGAACGTATTGGCCGGGAGGTCGAATCGCATCGGCGCAGGACGTTCGCATGTCGTCGTGAGGTCGATTCGCCGTCCCTCGTCGGATGACCGCAACGTGGCCGACATCAACTCGAGGACGTGCAACGCGACGATGCGTTCGACAAGCTCCGTGTCTACGCTCGGCACAACGGCCTCCGTCTCACTGACGTCGCAACAGATGTCGTCAATCGGACCCTCGACCCCTGAGTGCCCGCCAGGCCGCGCCTTGGAAAGGTGGTGCGTCAGGGAGCGAGGCTCGATGCCACGGCGAGCAGCGCGAGCGCGTGAATCCGAACCTCGGCCGGCGTGAGCACGTCAGGCAACTCAACCAGGATCGAGCTGCTTCCAAGCGCGTCGTCGATCGGACACCACATGAATCCTTTGGCGCAGTCGCCGCTGCGCTTCAACGTCCCGAGCCCGGTCAGCGCCTGGTATTGCATCGCCGGTGTCGTCGATGCGCCAGAACCGCCCACCCAGCCGTAGTTCTGGTGGTACCAGACCGTCAACGATGGTCGGATGTCAACAGCGAAGTCGTAGATGGCCTGCTGCTCGAGCTGGCTCGGCGCTCGTCGGTTCGGATCGGTGCCATTGGCCAGGAAGCGGGTGTCGCTGACGAGGCCATCGGGGTTCATCATGGGGACGACCCACAGCGCGATCCCTTCGGGCAGCGACAGCGACCGCACCCGCAACAGGACTCGCAGGCCGCCCTCCTCGTCGCCGTGAGTCTGACCGACCACGAGCACGGTAGTAGGGCCGTTGCCGTAGCGCATGGCCATGATCGCCCGCCCCTTCGCTGAGGTGCCGATCTGGCGAACCTCATCCGCTGGTGCTCCGGTCACAATGTCAGGGGCGATGCCCAGATACTCGAGCAGGTCATCGTCGGGCACGCCGGTCATGGGGAACCCGGCATCGAGTTGGACGACCGCCGTCGCCCGCTCGACACTGCGCTCGAGGTCATATCTCGACCCGCTGGTGACGTCGAAGCCCAGCAGGTCGAGCGTGCCAGTCAGGCAGGTTCGGGCCGTGCCGGTCACACAGTCCAACTCCTCGGAGAGAGGGCGGCGAGCGCCACGGCGACCGTTGATGGGATTGGTCACCGTCTCCAGCGAGGTCTCGGTCGTCGGCACGATGACATCAGAGGGCACCGACGTCATCGAGATACCGGCGAGCACATCGCGATCGACGACTGGCGCGAGCGTCGAAGTCTCGGTCGGCGATACACCGGTGCTGACGACCGAGGTCGGCGACACACCGGTGCTTGCGACCGAGGTCGGCGCGTCGATGGAACCAAC
>JANPOJ010000380.1:0-3207 GCA_031427935.1 Ilumatobacteraceae bacterium
GGCCATACCCGCACATCACCTCGTCGGTGATCATCAAGATGTCGTAGCGATGGCAGATGTCGGTGACGACGCGCCAGTAGTCGTCACTCGCCGTGAGACAGGCACCTGCTGCACCGGTGATCGGCTCGGCGATGAACCCGGCGATCGTCTCGGGGCCCTCGCGCTCGATGATCTCGACCACGGCCTCGGGATCGTTCCACGGCACTTTCGGGAATGGCAGCAGCAGCGGCTCGAAGCCGGCTTGGCGAGTGTTGTGACTGGCGACCGCGATCGTGCCGAGCGTCATGCCGTGGTAGCTGGGGTGGCGACCGACGACCTTCCACCGTTCGGGGCGGCCCTTGCACAGCTGATAGCTGCGCGCCAGGCGCAACGCGGAGTCAGTGCTCTCGCTGCCGCCACTGGTGAAGAAGACCTGCGTGAAACCTTGGGGCAACCACCGCTCGACCAGGCGGTCGCGCAGCGCCAAACGCTGCTCGCTCGGCCAGATCGGCACCGAGTACGCGCCGTGCACCATCGCCGCGTGCGTCGCGTCGGCAACCTCGGCCCGACCCCACCCGATGTTGCCGACGATCGCGCCGGCAGCCCCGTCGAGGATCCGACGGCCGTCTGCGCAGATCAGCCAGCACCCCTCGCCACCGACGATGGTCGGCTGGGCAGTCGCGTTGGGGACGAAGTGGTACCGAGCGTCGTTCACCGGCTCAGTCTCGCACCTCGACCTCGGCCAAGTTGTGGCGGAACATGATCGACAGGCGTGGGCCGGCGGCGGCGACCTTCGGCACACAGTGCTCCCAATCGTGCTGGCACGAACCACCCATCACGAACAGGTCACCGTGCCCCAGTTGCCACGAACGGGACTGACCACCGCCGCGCCGCCGCACATGAAACGCACGAGGTTGACCGGTGCTGACGATGGCGACGGTCGGGTCTTCCAGCTCGTAGCGCTCGCGATCGGAATGCCACGCGACCGAGTCGTGACCATCGCGATACAGGTTGAAGCCGATCGAGTCGAACGGCCTGGCGTAGTGATCACTGAGTACGCTGCGAGCGTCGGTCAGCACGGGTTGCGTCTCGACATGGGGCGAGGTGACATCCCACCACGCCGTGAGGCGCGGCTCGGGCAAGCGACGGTCGTACATCGTGACCTCGCGCTGTTGCCACGGCAGGACGGCGATCAGCTCGCCGAAGATCCGGTCCGCGCCGTGCAGCCACTGCGGGGCGTAGTCGATCCATGAATCGTCGTCGAGCCAGGTTCGAGTGACTGTGGAAAAGGTGCGATCGATCGTGGGTTCCTCGAAGGCGAAGAGGCACTGCTGCCAGATCAGGTCGGCGTCGGCAAGTTGATGCATCGGTCCATCATCGCGAATCGAACGCACGTTCGCAACTCGGTCCACCGAGGGGCGTCGTACAGTTCGCTCGTGGTGATCGAGATCGACGACCTGCTCGACGCCCGGGTCGCCGACTATCGCGGACTGCGCGAGCGCGGCAAGGAAAGTGATGACTACTTCATCGTCGAGGGATTGACGGCCATCAAGCGGCTGCTGACATCGCCATACCCGGCTCGTTCGGTGCTCCTGACGCCGGCAACGCTGGCCCGACTCGACGTGGATGCCGGCAGTGCCACGATCTACGTGATCTCCGCCGAGATGATGTCGGCAGTCGCAGGCGTGAACCTGCATCGCGGCGCTGTGGCCTCCGCCGCACGATTGCCGTCGCCGGCACTCGAGGCCGTGCTGCCCGGCGCACGTCGGATCGTGATGTTGGAGGGGATCAACGACCACGAGAACCTCGGTGCGATCGCGCGCACGGCTCGCGGCCTCGGCGCCGATGCGTTGCTGCTCGACCCCACGTGCGCGGACCCGTTCTATCGACGAAGCGTGCGCGTCTCGGTGGGCGAGTTGCTGCACCTGCCGATCGTGCGTTGCGCATCGTGGCCGAACGCCCTCGACGAAGTCGCCGCAGCCGGCTTCGACATCTGGGCACTCACACCGTCACCACAGGCCATCGACATCTACACGTTGACGCCACCGACTCGTTGGGCCTTGGTCGTCGGCGCGGAAGGCCCGGGATTGTCGGCGACGACGTTGGCTCACTGCACGAACGTGCGCATCCCCATGAGCAACGGCGTCGACTCGTTGAACGTCGGTCACGCCGTCGCTGCGGCACTGGCGCGCTGACGGGAGATGCGGCCCATCGCGTGGGCGGTCAGCCGGAACGTCGTCAACGCGCCGATCCCGTTGACGTCGCGTTCGGGGACGAACTCGACGACATCGAAGCCGACGATGCGAGCCCGGTCGGCAACGCCGTCGATGATCTCGATCGCCTGGAAGTAGGTCAACCCACCCGGTTCGGGGCCGATCACGCCGGGCACCAGTGACGGGTCGAGCCCGTCGACGTCGACCGTAATGAACACGTTGCCGCCATGGGGGACCCGGTCGAGCACACCTGCGAGACCATCGCGGTGCACGTCACGAGCGCCGAAGAAGTGCACACCACGCGCCTCGGCTGCCGCCAGGTCGGCCGGGCGCGCCGACCCGACGCCACGACGACCGACTTGGATCATCTCGCCGACATGAGACATCTCCGAAGCGCGCCGCATGGTCGACGACAGGCCCCAACGCTCTCCATGCACCTCGTCGCGCCAGTCGATGTGTGCATCGATCTGCACCACGGTGATCGGCCCGTGACCGGCATAAGCCTGAAGTACAGGAAGAGGGATGGAGTCGTCGCCACCGAGCACGACCGGCACGGCGTTGGCAGCCAGCACCGTCTCGCACGTGTGGCGGATCGCGGCGCGATTGGCCTCGTACGCCGTGTCGTCCCACGGCACGTCGCCGAGATCGGCCGCCGTGGTCCCCTCGACCAACAATGGCCCGCCGAGATCGAAGTTGTGATGGTGCCGAATGCCGGAGTAGGTCGCCGACGCAGCGCGGATTGCAGCGGGCGCGTCCTTGCAGTACGGCCCCACCGACGCGTACGGCGTCGCGCACGGCGCACCGAGCACGACGATGTCGACGCCATCCATTTGCTCGGCCGTGACCGACGGCAGGCCGAGGAACGTGCCCGAGTCACCAGCACCGAACATCGACCCCAGACTTGCCATCCACACAGCTTTGCCGATGCAACTCGGACTGCTGATGGTTCGCTGGGCTTAGGTCGTTGAGCGGTGGTCCAGAGGCCTTCTACCACAGTCGGAGGTTGGGCGGCAGC
>JANPOJ010000381.1:0-10118 GCA_031427935.1 Ilumatobacteraceae bacterium
TGCTTGGTCGGTGGACTACACGAGGTACTGCGACAGGCCCCGCTTGATGAAGCGGCCGTGGCCCTTGCGGCCCACGTACTGGTCGTTCTCGATGACGACGGCGCCGCGCGACAGCACGGTGTCGACCTTGCCGTCGATCACCCAGCCCTCCCACGACGAGTGGTCCATGTTCATGTGGTGCTTGTCGTCGATGCCGATCTTGGTCTTCCTGCTCGGATCCCAGACCACGATGTCGGCGTCGGAACCGACGGCCACGACGCCCTTGCGGGGATACATGCCGAACATGCGGGCCGGGGTGGTGGCGCATGTCTCCACCCAGCGCTCGAGCGACAGCTCGCCCTTCACCACGCCCTGGTAGATCAGCTCCATGCGGTGCTCCACCCCGCCCATGCCGTTGGGGATCTTGGCGAAGTTGCCGATGCCCAGCTCCTTCTGGTCCTTCATGCAGAACGGGCAGTGGTCGGTGGACACGATGGCCAGCTCGTTCATGCGCAGGCCGCGCCACAGGTCGCTGTGGTGGGCGTGGGTGTCGTGGCCCGAGCGGATGGGCGGCGAGCACACCCACTTGGCGCCCTCGAAGCCGGGCTTGGCCAACGTCTCCTCGACCGTGAGGTACAGGTACTGCGGGCACGTCTCGGCGAACACGTTGCGGCCGGCGTGGCGGGCGGCCGCGACCTCCTCCAGCGCTTCGCTGGCCGACATGTGCACGATGTAGAGCGGCACGTTGCCGGCCACCTGCGACAGCACGATGGCGCGGTGGGTGGCCTCACCCTCGAGGGCCGAGGGGCGCGTGGAGGAGTGGTACTTCGGGTCGGTCTCGCCGCGGGCCAGGGCCTGGGCCACGAGCACGTCGATGGCGATGCCGTTCTCGGCGTGCATCATGATGGTGGCGCCGCACTCGGCCGCCGTCTGCATGGCCCGCAGGATCTGGCCGTCGTCGCTGTAGAACACGCCGGGGTAGGCCATGAACAGCTTGAAGCTGCTGACGCCCTCGTGCTCGGTGAGGTAGGTCATGGCCTTGAGTGACTCGTCGTCGATGCCACCGATGATCTGGTGGAAGGCGTAGTCGATGGCGCACTCGCCCTCTGCTTTGCGATGCCAGTCGGCGAGCGCAGTGTGCACGTTGCCGCCCGTGTTCTGCACCGCCATGTCGACGATCGTGGTGACACCGCCCCACGCGGCAGCGCGGGTGCCGGTCTCGAACGTGTCGCTGGCCAGGGTGCCGCCAAAGGGCATCTCCATGTGGGTGTGCACGTCGATTCCGCCGGGGATGACGTACTTGCCGGCCGCATCGATGACCCGGTCGCAGCCTTCCTCGGTGAAGTAGCCCGGCGCACCGACGGCGGTGATGGTCTCGTCGGTGATCAGCACGTCTTGGGCGATCACGCCGGTGGTCGAGATGACCCGGCCGTTCTTGATGAGTGTGGTGGTCATGATGCTCCTACCGCTCGACCAGTTCGTCGTAGGCATCGGGGCGGCGATCGCGGTAGAAGGCCCATCGATCGCGCACCAGTTTGATCTTGTCGAGGTCGAGATCGCGCACGACCAGCTCCGGCTTGTACGCATCGCCGACATCACCGACGAACTGGCCTTCGGGATCGACGAAGTAGCTCTGGCCGTAGAAGTCGTCATCGCCGAGTGGCTCGATGCCCACGCGGTTGATGGCACCGACGTAATACATGTTGGCGACCGCAGCCGCCGGCTGCTCGATCCGCCAGATGTACTCGCTGAGGCCGCGGTGGGTGGCCGAGGGGTTGAAGACGATCTCCGCGCCGTTCAACCCGAGTGCCCGCCAACCCTCGGGGAAGTGGCGGTCGTAGCAGATGTACACGCCGACCTTGCCGACTGCCGTCTGGAAGATCGGATAGCCACCGTTGCCGGGGCGGAAGTAGAACTTCTCCCAGAAGCCCTTCGTCTGGGGGATGTGCTGCTTGCGGAACTTGCCGAGGTACGTGCCGTCGGCATCGATCACGGCGGCGGTGTTGTAGTACATCCCGGCCTGCTCGTGCTCGTACATCGGCAGCACCATCACCATACCGAGCTCCTTGGCGATGCTCTGGAACCGCTGGGTCGTCGGGCCGTCGGGAATCAGCTCGGTGTAGCTGTAGTACTGCGTGTCTTGCACCTGGCAGAAGTACGGGCCGTAGAACAGCTCCTGGAAGCAGATCACCTGCGCACCTTCGGCCTTGGCGTCGTGCGCGGCCTGCTCGTGCTTGTCGATCATCGCCTCCTTCGTCCCAGCCCAGTCGGTTTGGAGAAGCGCTGCTCGCACGATGTTCGCCATGCCGCGATCGTAATGTGACCTTCAGGGGCGCACAATAACTGGATTGTTACCGTACATTCAGTTCACGTCGGCACGGCGACAATGCTGTAGCTCCCACCAAAGATCGCTGACAGCGCGGCTATTGTTACCGCACAATGGCCGTGACGTTCACCGACGCGATCGAGGACCGCAGCGCCCGCGGCATTGCCGCAGCGGTCGGGCGGATGATCACTCGTGGCGACCTCGCGGTCGGCACGCGATTGCCGACGGTCCGCGAGCTGTCCAAATCGCTCGGCGTGTCGCCGACGACGGTCAGCGAGGCCTGGCAGACACTGTCATCGGTCGGTGCGATCGATGCGCGCGGCAGGCAGGGCACCTTCGTGCGACAGCCCACCGGTCCGGGCTCGCCACGTCGCTATCGACGCGTCACCGAGGGTCCGGGGCACTTCGCGCTCGACCTGTCGACCGGCACGCCACCGTCGGCGCTGCTGCCCGACCTCGGGCCGGTCGTGGCCAAGGTCAGCCGGCAATCGCTGACCTCCAGCTACCTCGACAACCCGGTGCTTCCCGAGCTCGAGGCCCGCTTGCACGCCGGATGGCCGTTTCACGCCGAGGCCTTGACCGTGGTCGACGGGGCGATGGATGCACTCGACCGAGTTGCCCAGGTCGTCGTGCGACTCGGTGACCGGGTGCTCGTCGAGCACCCGACGTTCCCGCCGCTGCTCGACCTGCTCGACGAACTGGGCGCTGTGGTGATCGGCGTCGACCTCGACGACGAAGGCCCGGTGGTCGCCCAGGTGGTCGAGGCGTTGCGTCAGCAGCCAGTGGCCGTCTTCTTGCAGCCACGGGCCCACAATCCCACGGGCGTCACCACGACGAGCCGCCGGATGAAGGCACTGGCCGCCGAGCTCGCCAAGACGAAAGCGATCGTGATCGAAGACGACCATTCCGGCGACATCGCTACGGGCGCCCTGGTCAGCGTCGGGTCGGCGCTGCCACAGCGCACCGTGCACATCCGCAGCTACTCCAAGAGCCATGGCCCCGACCTGCGCCTGGCGGCGGTCGGTGGTGCCGGCGATGTGGTGACCGCTGTCGCCAACCGGCGACTGCTCGGTCCCGGGTGGAGCAGCCGAATCCTGCAAGCGGTGTTGCTGGAGATGCTCGACGACCAACCCACCATCGTTGCCGTGGCTTCGGCGAGAGCCGAGTACGCACGGCGCCGCCAACTCGTCGCCGAGGTGCTCGAGTCGCGAGATGTCGGCGTGACCGGCACAGACGGCATCAACTTGTGGATGGCGGTCGCCGACGAGCGTTCGGCGTTGATGACACTGGCGGCTCAGGGCATCGGTGCTGCGCCGGGCGAGCCGTTCCAGGTGCGTCGCGACGCAGCCCATCTGCGGGTGACCGTCGGCCTGATCGAGACCGACCACGAGCGGATCGCCAACCAACTCGCCGTGGCCGCGGGCGGTTCTCGATCGCCTCGCGGACACCGATAGATGGGGATTCGCGACTGGTTGTTCGGCGAGCGAGAACCGCGGCCGCCGCGGCCTGATCACGTCGTCGAGGTTGCCTGGCTGCCCCTCTGGCAATGCCAGCTGGCACTGCACGACCTGTGGGAGAACGACATCCCGGCGACGATGGCCGAGGATCACACGTCGATGTTGCGCTTCGCGGCCCGCGAGCCGATGGGTCGCATCTTCGTGATGGAGATGCGGGCCGAGGCGGCACGTGCTGCGATTGCCGCATGCCTCGGCATCGACCCCCCGAAACAAGACCGCTGACTGCGTCGGTGACGTAGCGGCTTCACCGGCAACTGTGAGTCAGATCGCGCGACCGGCGCGACACCCGACTCACATCTCCACCAGACCTCCGGCAACTGTGAGTCACATCGCGCGACCGGCGCGACACCCGACTCACATCTCCACTAGACCTCCGGCCACCGTGAGTCAGATCGCGCAAGCCTGGCCGACGGGGCGGACGGGGTCAGTAGCTGCCGGCGAGTTTGGTGTGGTCCCAGCTGGCGATGTGGTCGATGTGGAAGACCACGCCGACGCGCTTGGCGGCTTGGGCCTCGAGGAACGGCAGCGCCGAGTCGCCCAGCACCGATGGGCCGTTGTACTTCACACCGACGGCCTTGCCGATCTCGAGGATCTCGTCGTAGTCCTCGATGAGCACGCCGCGGCCGCGCAACTCGACGCCGCGGAGTTGGTCGTACGTCTCGCCGCTCTCGACCAGGCCAGTCATCTTCGGATCGCGACGAAGGTTGAAGATCTTCTGGCTCTTGCCGAACGTCCAGAACACGGCGTTGCGGTCGACCATCGCGTACCACATCGCGACCATGTGCGGATGACCGGTCGGGCCGATCGTTGCCACGTTGAGCACGCGTTCGGACTCGAGATAGGCCTGCACCTCGTCGTCGGTCATCATGATCTGCGAGCGCTTGCTGGCCATGGCGCGACAGTACTTTGGGCTGTCACATAGCGCTGGAGCGGAGCAACTCGTACGACATCGGGCACTCGGGAGCCAGCGATGCCTCGGGCGTCGCCACGACGCCGAGCGGGCCGACCACCCAGTGGGTGAGGGCCAGGGGAACACCCTCTGCGGCGGCTTCCCACGGCTCGCGCAGGTCCGTTGGCCGCTGACCCATCGCCTCGAACAGCGCCGTTGGCAGCCGGCGGCCACGACCGACGACGGCCCACACGGGCACCTCAGCGCAGTATCCGACGGACGCCAGGGCGCGGGATCCCGTCGTCGCCAGCAGGTCGGTCTCGGTGGCCGCGAGTGCCTCGATCACGACAAGATCGCTGGCCAGAACGGCCGCGGCAAGCCCGGCCGCCGGGATGATCTCGGCATCGACATCGGCACGCTGCAGCCGTCCGACGAACGCCGTGCTGCCCATCCCGTCGTCGTCGGTGTCGATTGCCAGCACTGTCGAGTCGCCGCGACGCAGCAGTGCCTCGCCGATCAGGTCGGGCCAACCGATCACGCACACCGTGGCATCGTCGGGCAACGCCTCGACCAGCACGTCGGGCGTGGGATCGACCTCGAGATCATCCGCCAACGCGGCGGCGCAGCGGTACGGATCGGGCGCAGCGAGCACCGACGCGCAGAGCCACCACAACGGACCCGAGTTCGGATGACGCTCGACGATGCGCCTGCAGGCCACGACCAAGCCGGCCGGATCGAAGCCGAGGCCGCGCAGAGCGCCGGCCGTCTCGCGGACCAACATTCGTTGATCCCCGCCCGACGACCTGGCCACATAGCGGAGCCGCTCGATCGGATGCATCGCTCGCGACGCTACTGCCACATTGGGGCGTACAGCGCTGGCGCGCTACCGTCTGCAGCCGTGGCGAGCAACCCGTCCCTCGAGACCAAGCTGACCTCACTCGGTGGCGAGACACGCCCCCTGGAAGAGTGGCTGACCACGTTCCACCTGGCCAGCGTGGTCCTCGACCCGTACACCAACGAGAGCTCGTGGGTGCTGAAGACCGCGGCGCGCATCCTCGAGACGCTCCGCGGCACCGACGCCCGGGTCAACTTCGTCGTGACCGCGGATGCCGAGGGAACCAAGGCCTTCCTCGGCCCGCTGACCGACCGGTTCCTCGTGTACTGCGATCCAGATCGCGCCTTCGTTCGCACGCTCGGCCTGGTACAGCTGCCGGCCTTCGTGTTCATCCGTCTCGACGGAACGCTGCAAGCATGCGCCGAGGGTTGGAACGCCGCCGAGTGGCGCGAGGTCGCCGAGCAGATCGCCACGGCGACGGCATGGATCAGCCCGACCATCCCGGTGGCCGGTGACCCTGGGCCGTTCCACGGCACACCCGCGCTCGGCTGACCCGTGGTGCTGCCCGCAGCAGCGCGCGACCTACCTGTCGTCGATGTGCTACCCGCGCTGGGGGCGGCATTGGAGCACCATGGATCGGCGCTGCTCGTCGCGCCACCCGGCGCAGGCAAGACCACCGTCGCGCCGCTGTGGTTGATCGAGCAGGCGTGGTTGCAGGGTCGCATCGTGATGCTGGAGCCCCGGCGATTGGCGACTCGTGCCGCGGCCCAGCGAATGGCCACGCTGCTCGGCAGCGAGGTCGGTGGTCTCGTTGGGTACCAGACCCGCGACGAGCGCCACATCGGCCGCAACACGCTGATCGAGGTCGTGACCGAAGGTGTGCTGACTCGGCGCCTGCAGCACGACCCTGAGCTCCCCGGTGTGGGCCTGGTGATCTTCGACGAGGTGCACGAACGGAACGTGCCGACCGATGTCGGGCTGGCCTTCGCCCTCGATGCTCGCACCACGGTGCGACCCGACCTCCGACTGCTGGCGATGTCGGCGACACCCGATGTCGCCAAGCTCACCACGGTGCTCGGCGATGCGCCGACCATCGAGAGCATCGGCCGCTCCTTCCCCGTCGATCTGCGATGGCTGCCGATGATGAAGGGCACGAGGATCGAACAGGCCACTGGCGATGCAGTCCTGCGCGCGCTGAAGGACGAGCCCGGCGATGTGTTGGTCTTCCTTCCCGGGATCGGCGAGATCCGACGCGTCGAGCAGTTCCTCACCGATCGTGTCACGCCCGACGTCGACATCCGCCTCTTGGCCGGCGCCCTATCCCTGGCGGAACAGGACCTGGCGCTGATGCCGTCGCCGAGCGGGCGGCGGCGCGTGGTGTTGAGCACCGACATCGCCGAGTCTTCCCTCACGGTCAGTGGAGTGAGGATCGTGGTCGATGCGGGCCTGGCTCGGGTGCCGCGCCACGACCTGGGCAGCGGAATGACCCGTCTCACGACGGTGAGCACGAGCCGCGCGTCGGCCGATCAGCGGTCGGGTCGCGCCGGGCGCACCGAGCCCGGCGTTGCATACCGGTTGTGGAGCAAGCTCGAACATGCAACGCGCCGCGCCCACCTCGAGGCCGAGATCACCCAGGTCGACCTGGCGGGCGTCGCTCTGGAGTTGGCGACGTGGGGTACCCCTACCGCCGATCTGCAGTTCATCGATCAGCCTCCGGCGCGGGCCCTGCAACAGGCCCACGACCTGTTGCGGCATCTCGGCGCACTCGATGCTGCCGACCGTCCGACAGCGACCGGCCGAGCGATGCTGGCGCTGCCATTGCACCCTCGGTTGGCGCACATGGTCGTTGCCGCCCCGTCGGCCGACACGAGCCTGGCGTGCGTGATCGCCGCGATCCTCGACGAGCGCGATGTGTTGCGCGGCAGGGCCGACGAACTGCCGGCAGATCTCGCGCTCCGAGTGCGCATCGTGTGCGGATACGACCACCACGAACGCGCCGACCGACGCGACATCGCCCGGATTCGCGACCGGGCGGCCGACATCGCCCGACGCAGCGACGTGCACGTCGACTTCGCGGAGATCGCCTCCGAACACACCGGCGCGACGCTGGCGCTCGCCTTTCCCGATCGTGTCGCGATCCGGCGCCGCCAACCGGGGCAGTTCCAGCTGCGTACGGGCTCGGGCGCATGGGTCGCGGCGGCCGACGGACTCGCCAACGAGCAGTTCATCGTCGCCGCCGACCTCGATGGCAACCGCAGCAGTGCTCGCGTTCGAATCGGGGCCGGCATCGAGGCAGCCGAGCTGATCTCGGCGCTCGGCGACGACGTCGAGCGACAGCACGTGCTCACATGGGACAAGCAGCGCGACGATCTGGTGTCGCACGAGACCGTGCGACTGGGCTCGATGCTGCTCGACGAGCAGTTCCGTCCGGCGCCTCGCGGCCAGGCAACAGTCGCAGCGCTCGCCGAACGGGTGCGGGCCACTCGGTTGGCCGTGTTGAACTGGACGCCCCGTGCCAACCAACTGCGGCGCCGGCTGCTCTTTGCGGCGACCCACCTGGGGAACGAATGGCCGGCCGTCGACGACAAGACGCTGCTCGCCACGCTGGACCACTGGCTGATGCCGTTCCTCGACCGGGCGACCAGTCGCGCCGACCTCGTTGCCATCGACGTCGAGATGGCGCTGAGCACCATGCTGTCGTGGGATCAGCAGACCAAGCTCTCCACCCTGGTGCCGACGACTTTGACGACAGCGGCCGGCCGCACCGTCTCGATCGACTACGAACGCGACAACCCGACCGTGTCGGTCCGAGTGCAAGACATGTTCGGCACGCTGGCGCACCCCGACGATCGCCAACGACATCGCGCTGACAATCGAGCTGTTGTCACCGGCTGATCGGCCGATCCAGATCACCAACGATCTGCCGGGTTTCTGGACGGGATCGTGGGCGATGGTGCGCAAGGAACTGGCCGGTCGGTACCCCAAGCATCAGTGGCCGGTCGACCCGGCGGCGGCAGCCCCCAAGCGACTGAAGGAACGGCCGCCCGACTGACGCGATCCGGTTCGACGGTACTTGTGATGTATCTAGGCTCTCGGTTGCGAGGTCTTCCACTGGTACCTCGCAAAGGAGACGACGATGGCATCGAAGGCAGCACCGAAGAAGAGCCCGGCGAAGAAGGCCGGCACCAAGAAGGCCGCACCCAAGAAGGCTGCTGGGCGGGCGAGGTTTGACCACTTCATCTGCAACGTGGTTCCCTCCAAGGGAACCGAGAACGACTGGCAGCTCGCGGACTCGATCGCAGCCGGCTCGATCGGCGCTCCCGCTGCATTGCCGCCCTCGGTCGACATGCGCGCTGCCTGGTGGAAGATCAACAGCCAGGAGAACACCGGCTCGTGTGTCGGCTGGGCGACGGCCGACGGCGTGGTGCGCTGGCACATGACGAAGGCGGGCAAGATCAGCCAGACGACGCTGCTGTCGCCGCGTCACATCTGGATGGCCAGCAAGGAGACCGACACCATCACGACCCGCCCGGAGAGCTTCATCGAGGGGGCAGGCACCACGTTGAAGGCGGCGGTCGATGTCGCCCGCAAGCACGGGGTCGCGTTGATGGACGACCTGCCGTTCCACATCCAGACCAAGATGTACACCGGCAACGAGAACGCGTTCTATGCCAGCTGCGCGCAGCGCAAGATCTCGGCGTACTTCAACCTGCACCGCAACCTGTCGAGCTGGAAGACGTGGCTGGCCGGGACGGGCCCGATCCTTGCCGCGTTCAACGTCGACTCGTCGTGGGACAACGCTGCGTCGAACAACGGCAACATCGACACCTTCCACCCCGACACGGTTCGCGGTGGTCACGCCATCTGCATCGTCGGGTACCGCGCCGACGGCAGGTTCATCGTTCGTAACAGCTGGGGCACCACGTGGGGAGTCAACGGGTTCGGCTACCTGCACCCCGACTACATCGCTGCGGCGTTCTACGACGAGTCGTACGGCGTCACGCTGTAATCGTCGTCAGTTCAGTGGTTTGCGACCGATCGCGATCACCGACAAGCCGAACGGAAGATTGACGCGGCGCAGCAGGGCCCGCTCGGCGCGCGCCACCTGACCCAGCACCCCGCCGAGACCGCCTTCGTTGCGACCGACATCACTCTTGTTCTTGCCGCGCTCGATCACGCCCATGACCGCAGCGGGCGGAACCAGGAACGAATAGGCGCCGGTCGCCCGAACGAGATCGAGCCCAGCAGTGCGCACCATCGTGCGCATCTCGGCAAGGCTGAACCGCCTGGCGGTGTGCGTGACGTCGTCGTGACCACGCCAAAGATGCTTCCCGCCGGGTTCCATCAGGCACACCAAGCCACCCGGTTTCGTGACGCGGGCGAACTCGTTGACGACCAGCTGTGGATCGGGGTTCATCCGGTGGCACAGGGCGGTCACGCACATGACCGCGTCGAACGAGCCGACGCGATGCGGAACGTGATTGATATCTGTTCGAACCCCTCGGTATCCGGCGTGGTCGTGTACGGCCGCATGCAACGCAACGGGCTCGTAGTCGTCGAGCACCGTGATGG
>JANPOJ010000382.1:0-6245 GCA_031427935.1 Ilumatobacteraceae bacterium
CAGTGGATGGACGTTCGACGACGCCGACGATGTGCGCGACCCCTCGTGAGGTGATCGGCATGGCTTCGGCCGGTCTGGGCGACGACCTGTTGTTGGCCAACGAAACGCTCGACCCGGCGCGGCTTGCGGCGATGGCCACCCTGCAAGACCGCTCGTTGATCACCATCGCGCTCGATTCGCGCGAGACCATCGACGCCGCCGCGTCAGCTGGGCTCAAGTACGCGCTGATCGATGTCAACGTCGGCTTGCCGCGGTGCGGATGCCGACCGAGCGACGCCGGCCACCTGGCCGACTACGCCCGGGGACGGGGCCTCGTGGTGCGTGGCGTGATGGGCTACGAAGGCCACCTCATGGCGATGCCCGATCGCGCCCAGCAGCGCACCAAGGTGGCCGAGGCGATGGAGAAGTTGATCGTCGCCAGCTTGTTGGTCGGCGGCGACATCATCAGCGCCGGTGGTACCGACACGTACGACCTGCACGATCAGGTCAACGAGGTGCAGGCCGGCACGTACGCGCTGATGGACACCTACTACGGCGGACGCGGACACCCGTTCCGGCAGGCGTGCTTCGTGTTGGCAACCGTGATCGCGTCGAATGACGAGTACGCCGTTGCCGATGCCGGGTTGAAGACCCAAGGGATGGACCACGGCAATCCATCGATCGACGGCGCGATGGTCCGCTTCTTGTCGGACGAGCACATCACCTTCTCGCCGAGTGCACGGTTGGCCGTGGGCGCGCGGGTGAAGGTCATTCCGGCTCATATCGATCCGACCATGGCCATGCACGAGGTGGCCTGGCTGGTACGGGGCGATGAGGTGCTCGACCGTTGGCCGATCGACCTGCGCGGCTGGTAGCCCGCAGCCTCAGTCGGAAGCGGTCGACCGCAGCGCCTCCAACAGAGCGTGCAGGGCGCGGGCGCGGTGCGAGATCTGGTTCTTCTCGACATCGCTCATCTGGGCGAACGACCGGCCATCGCCGTCGTCGGGGATGAACACCGAGTCGTATCCGAACCCACGATCACCCAGCTCCGTCGTGGCGATCACGCCCTTGCACACGCCCTCGACCGCCACTTCACGACCATCGGGCCAGACGACCATCACGGCGGAGACGAAGCTCGCTGCGCGATCGGCGCGATCCCCCAGCTCGGCGAGCAGCTTGATGCGATTGTCGGCGTACGTGGCGTCGTCACCGGCGAAGCGGGCTGCGTACACACCGGGAGCCCCATGGAGCGCGTCGACGAACAACCCGGTGTCGTCACTGACGGCCGGCAACCCGGTGGCAGCGCAGATCGCCGCTGCTTTCAAGCGAGCATTGCCGATCAACGAGTCGGCGTCCTCGACGACCTCGGGAACATCCGCCGGTCGCGGCACGAGCTGCACCACGCCATCGAGGATGGCGGCGATCTCCAGGACCTTGTCGGGATTGGCGGACGCACAGACCAGTTGCAGCGGCGCCATCATCAGCGGCCGAGCGGGCGCGCCGGCGGCGGAACGGAAATCATCTCGGCCTGCAGCGCCATGATCTCCGCCAACCCGCCCGACGCCAGCTCCAGCAGCATGTCGAGTTCGCCTCGCGAGAAGGCGGCACCCTCGGCCGTGCCCTGCACCTCGACGAACAACGGCTCGCCACCGTCCTTGCCGAGCATCACCACGTTCATGTCGACCTCGGCGGTCGAATCCTCGACGTACGGCAGGTCGAGCATCGGAAGGCCACCGACGATGCCGACGCTGATCGCTGCGCAGTACGAGTGCAGCGGGTGCGACCTGATGGCCTTGTTCTGCACCAGTCGCGCCAACGCGTCGTGCAGTGCGAGGTAGCCGCCGCAGATGCTGGCGGTGCGCGTGCCGCCGTCGGCCTGCAACACGTCGCAATCCACCACGACCTGGCGCTCACCGAGCAGTTGCATGTCGCACGCGGCTCGCAACGAGCGACCGATCAAGCGTTGGATCTCGACGGTGCGACCACTCTGCTTGCCCTTGGCGGCTTCGCGATCGATGCGCTCCGGTGACGCGCCGGGCAGCATCGAGTACTCGGCGGTGACCCAGCCCTTGCCGGTGTTCTTCATCCAACGCGGCACGTTCTCGTCGATCGACGCGGTGCACAGCACCCGCGTCTTTCCGAACGTGACCAGCACGCTGCCGGCGGCCATCTCGGTGTAGTCGCGCTCGAATGTGATGGGGCGCAGTTCATCAGCGGCGCGTCCGTCGAAGCGGGTCATTGGGGTACTCCTTGTGTGGTGGGCAGAACGGTGATCATTCGGGGGGCTGCCAGTGGTCAGCTGCGCCGAGCTCGGGGCCGAGCAAGCGGCCGCCCAGATCGGCAAACCAGGAGATGTCGCCACTCGAGAAGAAATGATGCGTGGCAGGGTCATCGACATCCTCGTCGCGCAGCAGGTCGAGTCGCTGCAACAATGCGCGAGTGGCGAACGCGGTCTCGTCGGCGCTGGAGACCAGCCTGACGTCGGGGCCCATGACCTCGCCGATCACCCGTGCCAGATACGGGTAGTGCGTACATCCGAGCAACAGCGCGTCGACGCCCGCCGCCTTGACCGGCGCGAGCAACCGTTCGGCGAGGATCGTGACCTCGTCGCCGGCCGTCTGATCGCGTTCCACGAACTCGACGAAGCCGGGGCACGCTGTGGCCGTGAGGTACACGTCGGCGCCGGTCGAGGCGACGGCCCGCTCGTATGCACCGGACCCGATCGCGCCGACCGTGCCGATCACCCCGACGCGCCCGGAACGGCTGGCCGTCACCAGGGCCCGTGCACCGGGCTCGACGACGTCGACGACCAACACCGGCAACTCCCCCTGCAGCACGTCGAGCGCCGCGGCCGAGGCGGTGTTGCAAGCGACCACGACAGCCTTCACGTCGTGTTGCTTCACCAGGCTCCACGCCAACTGCCGGGCGAACTGGCGCACCTCGTCCTGCGGGCGCGGTCCGTACGGATATCGACCGGTGTCGCCGATGTAGACCAGGTTCTCCGCCGGCAGCAGGTCGATCACAGCGCGAGCAACGGTGAGCCCACCGAACCCGCTGTCGAACATCCCGATTGGTCGGTCCTTGTCGGCACACATATCGATGGGCCAGGTTACGGCGACACCGAGGTTCTACGCTCGACCACCACATGCTGACCGCAACCGTCCTGGCGCTCGTGGCCGCGGTGCTCCATGCCGCGTGGAACTTCTCCGTCAAACAATCGATCAGCGACCGCTTCATCGCGTTGTGGGGGCAGTTCTTCTTCACGGGTGTGCTGGCCGCCATCGTGCTGATCATCGGCGGCGGGATTCCGGCTCGCGGCCTCATCTGGGCGGCGCTGTCGGGGCTGGCCCACATCCCCTACACCGTGTTTCTTGCCAAGGCGTACAACGTCGGTGACTTCTCGCGGGCCTACCCCATCGCCCGCGGCGGGGGCGCACTGTTGGCCGGTCTCGGCGGCATTGCATTCCTGGGCGACACATTCACCCCGGTGGGCGTCGCCGGCATGGTGGTCGTGGCGCTCGGCCTCGTTGCCCTCGCAGGTCGTGGCGCGTCGGCGCAGGTGCTCGTAGCACTGGGTGTGGCGATGGCGATCGGCATCTACTCCGTGGCCGACGCCAAGGGGATCCGCAGCATCGACACGCCGTTGTATGCCGCCGCGTCGTTCGTCTGTGTCACGACCACGACCAGTACGTTCGCGCTGGTAACGGGCCACCGTGCAGCGATGATCGCGGCGATGCGGATCTACTGGCGCCGATTCCTCATCATGGGCATCGCCTCCGGCGTGACGTACGCGCTCGTGCAGATCGCCTTCCAACGAGCACCGGTCGGCTATGTCACGTGCCTACGGGAATCGAGCGTGGTGATCGCCGCCTTCGTCGGCGCCCGCTACTTGGGCGAAGGCCAGGCGATCAGGCGCACTGCCGCTGCATGCGTGGTCGTAGTCGGACTGTTGCTGCTCGTGCTCGGCCGCTGACCGGTCGCCGATCACCCACCCGGGTGACAGGAGATGTCAGAGAATTCGCGTCGAACTAGGTGACGCTGACCAGCCGCGCGGTCGTGACCCACCGGAACCGTACCGAGTGCGGCGGTGTGCAGGCGACCAACTGCACGGTCGCCAACCCCGAGGTGACGCCGATGTTGTTGATGACGTTGAAGCTCGGTGCAGTCACGTCCTGGCGCACGACCACGTAGTTGTATGAATGGCCGTCGTCGCCGATCAGGCTGACCTGCCCGCCCAATGGAACCAGGTTGATGTTGAGGAAGGGTGCACCGTGCGTCGTGCGGTGCCCGAACAGCACGATGTTTCCGGGAGTTGCCAAACCGGCAGCGCCGTTCCACGTCGCGGCGATGCCGAGGTTGGCCACGGCGTCGAGATTGGTGCCGGTACCAACTGCGAGCGACATACCGATGGAAGTGGTGTCGACTTCGCGCGCCGTCGATGGACCGAACTGCGGGTTGACCGGCGACGGCAATGACGCGCCGGAGGGCGCACCGAGGTACCAGCCATTGAGGTCGGCGATCAGGTGCAGACCGTTCTGGGTGAACAGGCTGATCCCGCGACTGCTGGCGCGGACGATGGCGTGGTTAGCGATCGTTTGATCCCACGTGTCGACGTTGAGGTTCGATGCCTGAGGCCGAGCAACACCCGACGGGAACGCGGTGACGAAACCACCGAGCATCGATTCGGTGCCCGTGATGTTGATCGCCGCAGCCGCGACTGGACTGCCGGGGTCGTACACCGGGAACTCGAGCGTGCTACCACCCCACGTCGGCATGACGGTGGAGTTGCGTGAGTCGAGCAGTCGGGTCGGATCGACCGGCACGAACAAACCATCGGTCGACGCCGGCGCGCTCGCGCCGGTGAAATACCCGGCGACGTCGACGATGAGGTGACCGCCACCTTGGCTGAACACGTTGAACGCCCGGGGTCCCCCGGGTGTCAGCAGCACGATCGCCTGCCCGGCTCGCGTCTCCCCAGGTGCATCGATGTTGAGGTTGCTGGCGTTGGGGCGGGTCTGGCCGATCGGAAAGGCGGTCCAGAAACCGACGCCGGTCTCGGTCGCCGTCAGGTTGACCACGACGGCCACCGCGTCCGCCGGGATGGCAGCAGCGCTGAGATCGACGCGTTCGACCGACTGGCCGGCGACTCCGAATCCCCGATCGCGTGTGTCGAGCACCCGCAACGCGCCGCCCTCGCGGGTCACCAGTCGACCGTTGGGCTGGGCCGAGGGCGCCGGTACATACGCGCCGGAGACATCGACGACAACATCCATCGGTCGCTGCATGTACACATCGACCGCGCCACCGGCACCGAGCTTGACGGTGACCATGTTGGCCAGCACCTGCCCGCCACCGTCGAAGTTGACGTTGGAAGCCGTCGGCAACGCCGTGCCCGACGGATAGACCGTGACGAATCCGGGTGCGGTCGTATTGACGCCGGTCACGTTGAGCACCGCGGCGGTGGCCTTGCTCGGCACACCTTTGAGGCCGGCGACCTGCACCCGCACCACGCTGGCGGACAGACGGGTGAAGCCGAAAGCGCCCTCCTCGGGTCGAGTGTCGGCGAGGCGTGCTGGGGCGACGGCCTGATAGGCCGACGAACCGGGCACCGCAGCCTCGACGGCGAGAAGGCCGGCCCCGAGACTCGGGACGACCACGTGACCCATCGTCACGAGGAGTGTCAAGGCGAACACCTTGGGTCCGAAAAATCTCATTGTTGCACTCTATCGATGATCGCCCGACGGGGGAAGGGTCCTAGAAGTAGATGATTCGTTCGGCCTGTTTCTCGGCCTCGTCGAGATCATCGGTGTAGGCGCCCGTCGACAGGTACTTCCAGCCGGCGTCACTGACGATGAACACGATCACACCGTCGGTGATCTCACTGGCGACCTTGGCGGCGCCGGCCATCGCCGCCCCCGAGGAGATCCCGGCGAAGACACCACATTCGGTGACCAGGCGTCGGGTCCACTCCAGGCCATCTCAAACTTGAACAACCTGCATTCGATGGGGCCGTTCCACATGGGGACTTTGCGGGATTCTTTCAGGCGCATTTTGTTAGGCATCTTCAAATCGGGGGTGAGCATCCAGGCGGTCCAGTTGGGGTAGTTTTTCTTCCAGTGGCTGGCCAGTTGGCTGAAGAACTCGCCGCCGTCTTCGGTGTGGGCGTGTTGGCGCGCACCGGGGTTGCCTGTGTTGTAGCGCTCTTCTCCCGCTACATTCGCGACGCCCAGACGGTCTTGGCCTGCGATGCCTGCTGCGGCGATGCG
>JANPOJ010000383.1:0-1615 GCA_031427935.1 Ilumatobacteraceae bacterium
CGGTGGTCGTGCCGGTGGATCCGGTGGTCGTGCCGGTGGATCCGGTGGTCGTGCCGGTGGATCCGGTGGTCGTGCCGGTGGATCCGGTGGTCGTGCCGGTGGATCCGGTGGTCGTGCCCGACCCCGTGGTGACGCCTGATCCTGTGGTGCTGCAACTGGTCGCACCAAGCGACCTGAGTGTGACCACGGTGGGTGGACGGACTCGTCTGACGTGGACCAACCCCGACAGTTCAGCGACCTCGCTGGTGCTCGAGCGCTGCAAAGGCACCGGATGCACGTCGTTCCGACCGCTTGTCACGCTGACGACAGACACGACCAGCTTCATCGAGTCCCGCATCAAGCGCAGTTCGACGAGCTACTCCTACCGGCTCGCGGTCTCCGACTCGACGGGGACGGTGTACTCGAACATCGAAGTCGCCGCAGCGCGTCGCTAACGCATCGGTGCCTCCCGACGTCGCGCTGTCGGCGTCGGGAGTGCGCCGGTAACTTGACGTCCTGATGCGCAAGTCGTGGCCGTTCGCTCTCGCTGTGATCGTCGTCGGCGGTCTGGCTGGCCTGGCCATCGCCGGACGTCCGGTGCCGAGCGATCCCTTCGTGCTCGACCCCAGCATCACCGTCGCCGAACCGATCTCATCGACATCCGTGGGCACTTCCACGACCTCGACCTCCGAGCCCGCCACGACGACCACGATCGTGGCGACGACCTCGGTGCCGGCACCGACATCGGTTGCTCCGACGACTGCGGCCCCGACCACGACTGAGGCACCCACAACGACCGCAGCGCCGACCACGACCCTGCCTGGCGGGCCATTGCCGCGCAACCAGGTTCGATTGGTGATCGCCAACGGCGATGGTCGCTTCCGGCTGGCCATCGTGACGGCAGATCGGATCCGGCCGCTCGGCTACATCATCGACCTCGGCAATACCCCGACCCTGGTCGACGCAACCATCATCTACTACCGACCGGGTTTCGACGACGAGGCGGTGTACGCGGCCGCCGACATCGGCGTGCCCGACGCGGTCATCGTGGCGCTTCCGACCAACGCATCGCAACCGATCACGGACTCCGACGCCAACGGCGACCTGATCATCGTGCTCGGCCCCGACACGCCGCGCTGACTGGTGGCGTGAGCTCGACGAGGAATCAAGGATTCGACAGGACGAGGGAGCAGGGTTGCGAGCAACCCTGCTCCCTCGATCGACGGCAACCGGTCAGGCGGCCTTGGCCCCGACCCGCCGAACGGGGGAAGCCTTCCCGACCACCCGCTTGGCGGCGGGTGCCTTCGGTTCGAGCCGCGACGTCGCCGGGCTCAACGCCTTCATGAACTTGCGCACGAAGGCTGCCTGCTCGTCGACGACGCGCCTGCGGAACTTCAGCTGGCCGTCGACCAGCTCGGTCATCGTCGGTACTTGCTCGAGGAACGCCCACTGCGGCCGTTCCGGGACGTAGGTGGCGACGGCTCCAGCGGCCTTGCCGGTGAATCTCACGATGGGCTCTTCGACGCGGGCCATCATCGTCAGGTATTGGTCCTGCCACTTCTTCGTGGTGGTCATTACGGTGGTCATCTCAGCCACCTCCTTTGAGCCTCTCCGGCTCGATGTGAACCCGTTTGGG
>JANPOJ010000384.1:0-1804 GCA_031427935.1 Ilumatobacteraceae bacterium
ATCAGATCTTCGTGACTACCGAACTCGGCAACACGAGATCCGTCCATGACCACGATCAGGTCGGCCATGCGCACCGTGGAGAAACGATGCGACACCAGCACCGTCACCCGCCCCGTGTCGGCGTGCGAGCGTGCCGCCGAGGCGAAGCGCTCGAACAGGGCGTGCTCGGTCTCGGCATCGAGTGCGGCCGTGGGTTCATCGAGGATCAACAACAGCGGGGCATCACGCATGAACCCACGGGCCAGCGCCAGCTTCTGCCACTGGCCGAAGCTGACCTCGGCGCCTTCGTCCCACGACGGCCCGAGCTGCGTCTCGATGCCAGAGGCCAATCGCTCGATCACGTCGTGGGCGCCGGCGCGATCGACGGCGCTCTGTGTCGCCGTGCGATCCTCGACGCGCGGCAGATCGCCGACACCAACCGTCTGCTGGGCGTGCAGCTCGAACCGGTAGAAGTCCTGGAACGCGCCGGCGAGGCACGAGCGCCACTCGTCGGTGGCGATGTCGGCCAGGTCGACATCGTCGAGCAGGATGCGACCCGCAGTCGGCGCGTACATGCGCGCCAGCAACTTCACCAACGTCGACTTCCCGGCCCCGTTCTCGCCCACGACGGCCACGACTGCTCCCGCCGGCAGGCGCAGCGAGACGTCGTCGAGCACGAGACGATCGGTGCCCGGGTATCGGAACGAGACGTGATCGAAGGTGATGGCGTCGTTCAATCGGGTCGGCGCTGCAGCGTTGGCCGACGCATCGATTCCTGCTGCGTAGTCCTCGAGCCACGTCAGCCGGCGCGACGAGTCGAGCCAGAAGCCGCGCAGGAAGCCGAGCTCGCCTGCGGTCGCGCCGACGTAGCGCGCGAGTCGCGTGCCGGCGGCGAGCACCAGCACGACATCGCCGACACCGCGGTCGAGACCCGAAGCCACCCACACGATGGCCGACACGTACGCGCCAGCGAACACGGCCCACGCGATCGTGTGCCACGCCGCGGTCACCCAGCGCACCTTGGCAACCGGGCCGTAGTAGCGGTCCCACGCGGCGCGGCGCTCGGCGACCAACCACTGGCCGGTGTTGGTCACGCGCACTTCCTTGGCCGGCGGCGCGGTCGTGCCGAGCACGAACAAGTGACGACCCAGGCGGGTGTTGGCAATCACCGACTCCTCGACCCGGCGCTCGACCGCCGGTCGCCACGTCGACACCCAGAACGCGGGGAGGGCGAACAGCATCAGCAGTACCAGCGCCGGATTGATCGAGGCCAGCAGCGCCGCCGTGATCGCCAGCCGGAACAGCCAGCCGAGCGTGGAGAACAACGACATGAACATGTGATCGAGCGCGAAGACCTGATCGCGCAACATGGCCAGCCGGTCGAGGTACTCGGGTCGCTCGTGGTGCTCGATCGTCGGTACCGACGCCTGCAGATGGGCGACGTGCGATTCGAGCGCGATAGCCACTCGATCGCGGAATCTTCGCTGCACGCGCTGCGACAGCAACGAGAGGTACCACGTGGCGGTGACGGAGATCGCCAGCCCGAACCCGGCGATGATCACGCGCCGTCGGTGATCGTTCAGCACGCCGTCGACCAGGAACTTCAACCACAGCGCCAGCAAGGCGTCGGGCAACATCATCAGCAGCGCCAGGCCGAGCGATAGACCCAGCAGCCGCGGCTCGGAGCGGTACCCGAGCCGGAACGTTCGCAGCAGCGAGCGCATCGCCGGCGGCAACTCCTCGTTCGTGTGGCTGCCCTTAGCTGAGCGAGTCATAGGTCACCTCCTCGCCCTGCTCGTCGTACTCGGTGAAGCGCGATGCCTGC
>JANPOJ010000385.1:0-8687 GCA_031427935.1 Ilumatobacteraceae bacterium
CAGATACTCGTGTCGTCCAAAACGTGACCATGCCCAATACCCACAACAGCATCGAACGAACAAGGTAGGCACCCCAGATAGCGATAAAGAAAACAATGCATTGCTCAAGGTTGGGGTCGAGCGTCGGACGAAATGCCAGCGACAACACGGCGGCGATTGGAATCCAAAACACAATTACCATCACCTTCCATCCCACAAATGACCCGAGGTCGTAATGGATTGGATGCACAGGCCGAAGTAGGTGACCGGAAAGTTCACCTTCACGAATCCGTGCTTCCCAGCCGAACGGTGTGAAGACAATGTTCATGTTTCGCACCAACGTCCACACGATGTAGTAGGCCGCGAACCCCCCGGGGGTGAGGCCGTCGATCGATCCGCCGTGGGCGCGGGCGATCGTCGACCACACGACGAGGTAGACCACGGGCTCGGCGATCATGCCGATCATGTAGAAGTAGTTGGCGGCGCGGTATTGGAACTGCTGCAGCACCGAGTAGCGCATGTGCGCGGCATAGAGCGTGATCACGGCACGTCGTGGGCGTCGGCGAAGACCTGCTCGATCACGTCATCGATCGGTGGGTCCTCGATCGTCAGGTCGACGACGTCGTGCTCGGCCAACAGTTGCGACGTGGCCGCGGCGGTGTCGGCGCGGGCCGCGAGGATGGTGATCTCTTCGCCGTCAGCCAGTCGAGCCCGGATGGTGCGCTGCGTGGTGAACCGGTCGGACAGCGCCGTCAGATCGCCGTCGAACACCAGTCGTCCGTGGTGGATCACAATGACCCGTTTGCAGAGCGCTTGCACATCGGCCATGTAGTGACTGGTCAAGATGACGGTCGCGCCGTACCGCTTGTTGTAGTCGGCGACGAAGCTGCGGATCCTGCGCTGCATCGTGATGTCAAGGCCGATGGTCGGCTCGTCGAGGAACAAGACCTGCGGTCGATGCAGCAACGCACCGGCGATCTCCATCTTCATCCGCTCGCCGAGCGACAGGTTGCGAACCGGCTGGGTCACGAGGGTGCCGATATCGAGCAGTTCGATCAACTCGTCGCGGATCGCCGCGAACTCCGGGCGGGGAATTCGGTAGATGGCGCGGTTCAGCTCGAACGAGTCGAGCGCCGGCAGATCCCACTGCAATTGGTTTCGGTTACCCATCACGAGCGTGATCTGCCGCAGCAATGCGGATGGCCGGCCCTTCGGCTCGAAGCCCAGCACAAGGCATCGACCGCCGGTCGGGTGCAGCAGACCCGACAGCATCTTCAGCGTCGTCGTCTTGCCTGCGCCGTTCGGGCCGAGAAAGCCGACCACCTCGCCGGGTTCGATGGTGAACGACACCGAGTCAACCGCGATGACCTCTTTGGTCTCGCGGTGCACGAGGCTGCGGACCGACGCGCGCAGGCCCTGCTCGCGCACCGGAACCTCGAAGGTCTTCGACAGATCGCCCACCTCGATGATGGCCATTGCCACCATCCTGCACCATCGAGTCCCGGCCTCGCGCCGGAATTGCGCCGCCGTGATCGGGCTGCGCGGCCGCTAGCGTCGGCGGTGTGCCCGCCAGTTTGCTCGACGACAAGATCGACGCGCTGCAGGTCGAGTTGCGTCGCCTCGGGCGGGTCGTCGTGGCGTTCAGCGGGGGAGCGGACAGCGCATTCCTTGCCGCTGTAGCCCATCAGGTGCTGGCGGATGACGCCCATGCGGTGACTGCCGTCTCGCCGTCGCTGGCCGGCGATGAAGAGGCCGACTGCCGTGCGCTCGCCGCCGAGTGGGGCCTTCGCTGGACCCCGGTCGTCACCCGCGAGATGGAGCGAGCCGCGTACCGGATCAACGACACCGATCGCTGCTATCACTGCAAGGCCGAACTGATGGACGTCGTCGCGCCGATCGCAGCCGCCAGCGGGGCGACCGTGGTGCTCGGCGTCAACCTCGACGACCTGGGTGAATACCGCCCGGGTCAGCTGGCCGCCGACCAACGCGGCGCCACGTTCCCACTCGTGACCGCCGGGTTCACCAAGGCCGACGTGCGCGCCGCCTCCCATGTGCTCGGCCTGCGTACGTGGGACAAGCCGGCAGCTGCGTGCCTGGCCAGCCGCGTTCCGTACGGCACCGAGGTCACCGTGGCGTTGCTGAGCCAGGTCGATCGCGCCGAGGCGGCGCTCAAGCGCCTCGGATTCGCCGAATTGCGGGTTCGCCACTACGGCGACACGGCGCGCATCGAGGTGCCACTCGATCGATTGCAGCACGTGGTCGCGTCGCGCGCCGACGTCGTGGCCGCCACCAAGGCCGCGGGGTACACATACGTCACGCTCGATCTCGAAGGTTTCCGATCCGGCAACCTCAACGGCGCGCACACTCGAACGGAGAAAGGCTCCCAGTCATGAAGTTGTCGATGATGATCAACTACGGCGGCGGTTTCAAAGAGGCTGCACAGCGCGTGGTGGAGCTCGAGAAGGCCGGGCTCGACCAGGTGTGGGTCGCCGAGGCGTACAGCTACGACGCGATCAGCCAGATCGGCTACCTCGCCGCCATCACCGATCGAGTGGAGATCGGCACCGGCATCATCAACGTGTATTCCCGCACGGCGGCCCTGACCGCGATGACTGCTGCGGGCTGCGACTACGTCAGCGACGGCCGGTTCATCCTTGGTCTGGGCGCCAGCGGGCCGCAGGTCATCGAAGGGTTCCACGGCGTGCGGTACGAGAAGCCGATGCAACGCATCAAGGAGTACATCGAGGCGTGCCGCATGATCTGGAAGCGCGAGGAGAAGTTCGACTACCAGGGTCAGACGTTCCAGGCGCCGCTTCCGCCCGGTGAGGGCACCGGGCTGGGCAAGCCGCTGAAGCTGATCAACCATCCCGTACGCAGCGCGATCCCGATCTGGTGGGCGAGCTTGAAGGGTCTCAGCGTCACGGCGACGGCCGAGATCGCCGACGGGTGGCTGCCGATCATGTTCATCCCCGAGAAGTTCCACCTCGTGTGGGGCGACCAGCTGAAGGCCGGGCTGGCCAAGAGAGATCCCTCGCGCGCCCGGCTCGACATCTCCGCCGGCGGCATGCTGGCGATCGGCGAGGATCTGGTGGGCGACCAGCAGAAGGCGATCCTCGACTTCGCACGTCCGATGACCTCGCTGTACGTCGGTGGCATGGGTGCTCGCGGCAAGAACTTCTACAACGACATCTGCCGTGACTACGGGTACGAGCACGAGGCGGTCGACATCCAGGACCTCTACCTCGACGGCAAGAAGGACGAGGCCGCGGCTCGTGTGCCCGGCGAATGGTTGGAGCTCTCCAACCTGGTCGGGCCAGTGAGCTACATCAAGGAGCGGGTCGGCGCCTACAAGGAAGCCGGGGTGACCGTGCTGTCGGTGAACCCCATCGGACCCGACGCCGTGCACCAGATCGAGACCTTGAGGGCGATCGTCGACGACGCCTGATTCCCGGTACCGTCAACCCCATGACGCACATCAATGCCGACGGGTTCGTCGCACCTGGCTGGGAGCCGGTCAAGGCCGCGTTCGAGAAGAACTTCGAGCTGGGTGAAGAGGTCGGCGCATCCGCCGCCGTGTATCACCGTGGCGTCAGAGTGGTCGACATCTGGGGTGGATCGTTCGATGCCACCAATGATCGTCCGTACGACGACTCGACGCTGCAGTTGATGTTCAGCACCACCAAGGGCATCGTCGCCATCGCCGTAGCGATGTGTGTGCAACGGGGATTGCTGGACTACGACGAGAAGGTGGCCACGTACTGGCCGGAGTTCGCCGCCCACGGCAAGGGTGGCGCAACCGTCGCACAGCTGATGAGCCATCAGTGTGGGCTGATTGCGCCCGATGTTCCGGTGACGCTGGCCGACGTACTCGACTGGAAGACGATCACCACGATGATCGCCGACACCAAGCCCGATTGGCCGATCGGCTCGGGTCACGGCTACCACGCCGTCACGTTCGGGTACCTGGCAGGGGAGCTGATCCGCCGCACCGACGGGCGCTCGCCGGGGCAGTTCCTGGCCGATGAGATCGCCGGCCCACTCGGCGTCGAACTGTGGATCGGCCTACCCGAAGAGCAGGAGCCCCGCGTGTCGCCGATCATCGGTAGGCCGCTGAACGAAGACAACCCCGATCCGGTGATCCGGGCGATGCTGGAGATGTTCCTCGGCCCCGATACCCGCGGTGGCCGGGCTCTGTTCCTCAACGGGGCGCTCCACGTCGACGATGCGTTCAACCGTCGCGATGTGCACGCCGCCGAAGTCCCCGCGGCCAATGGCATCGGCACCGCACAGGCGCTGGCCAAGGTGTATGCCGCCACCATGGCGCCGATCGACGGGGTGCAGTTGCTGAACGACGAGATCCGCGAGCGTGCCCGAGCCACCATCACTCCGGCCGGTGAGCCCGATCTGTGCCTGGTCATGCCGACCACCTTCGGCATGGGCTTCATGACGCACGGCATGTTCACCCCGTATTCCGGGCCCGGCAGCTTCGGTCACTCCGGCGCCGGCGGCTCGAACGCGTTCGCTCAGCCCGAGCGTCAGTTGGCAGTCGGCTATGTGATGAACAAGATGGCGGCCAACCTGGCTGCCGACGCCCGAGCGCAGCGGATCACGACGGCGGCCGCTGAGGTCGCCGACACCCTGTAGCGGCTACAGCGGGCCGCGCAGCCACCACAATCCGAGCCCCCAGGCGATCATCAGCAGCAGCACCGCGGCAAGCACGTACCGCCAGGCGAGCTCGTGGACGGTGGTGACGGCCTCGCCCGTGGTCTGCTGCAGGTTCGCGCGGATGTCGGCATATGCCTTGGCCAGTTCGTCGGCCGATGGGGCCACGTAGGCCTTGCCGCCGGTTGCATCGGCGGCACCCTGCAACTCGTCGAGCTTCACAGGAACCGGGTCGATCTCACCCGTGTCGGGGTTGGTGATGGCGCCGCCCTCGGTGCCGAACGCGATCGTGTACACCGGCACTTTGGCGTCGGCGGCGGCCTGGGCACCGTCTGCCGTGGGCCTACCGCGGGTGGTCTCGCCGTCGGACAGCACGACCAATGTTCCTGGCGAATCGTTGGTCGGTTCGCCGCGCTGCAGCGCGTGAACGCCGGCGGCGATCGCGTCGCCGATCGCAGTCCCCTGCCCGACCTGCAGCGCCTCGATGGCGGCGGACAACCGGCCTCGATCGGTCGTCGGCTCGACGTCGGTTGCGACGGTGCCGCTGAACGAGATCAATCCGACGTCGATGTCGGCGTCGACAGCATCGACGAAATCTTCCCCCGCCTTCTTGGCGGCCTCGAGCCGGTTGGGTGACACGTCGTCGGCCTGCATCGACAGTGACACGTCGAACAGCAACATGATCGTTCCCGCCGACCGAGGCCGCGTCGTCGAACGATGAACGGGCTGGGCAGCGCCCAACACACCGATCGTCAGCGCCGCCAGTTGCACACCGGCAACGGAGTGGCGTCGCCAACCGGGCCGCCGCGGGGCGATCTGTTCCAGCATCTCGATCTGGGTGAAGCGGACCGTGTTGACCGCCCGGCGTCGCTGGGCGACGACGTACGCGCCGACGAGGCCGGCGACGACCAACAGCAGCCAGAGGCGCGCCGGAGCGAGGAAGTCCCAGCTCATCGGTGGATCATCGCCGGACGCAGCCGGCGTCTGCGCACGTGTGCGGCGATCTCGGTCAGCCAGTCGCCATCCGTCGAGAGCTCCAGCCAGTCGCCCCCCGAGGCGCGGACCGTCTGCTCGCGCTCTTCCCGCCGCGCACCCGCCAGGTCGGCAAAGCGGCGTTGCACGTCGTTGGTGACCATCATCTCGCGGGTCGCTCCGGTCGAAGGGTCGGAGAACGTGACCAGCCCGATCGGTGGCACATCGAACTCGCGCGGATCGACGACACCGATAGCCAGCAGGTCGTGACGCATCGACAACGCCGACATCGGTGACGACCACTCCGAACCGGCGAAGTCGGAGATCACGCAGATGAAGCCGCGCCGCTTGCTCAACGCACCAACCCGGCGGAGCGCCTCGGGGAGGTCGCTGTGACCGAGCCCCTCGGTGTCGGGGGCATCGGCAATGGTTTGCAGTATCGCCCGCACGTTGTCGCGGCCGAGCCGCGGTGGCCTGACTCGCAGATGCGGCCCAGCGACCAGCACCGCGCCGAGCCGGTTCTGGTTGCGGGCTGTCAAGAAGCCAACGGTTGCCGCGGCAGCGAGAGCGATCTGGGCCTTCGTGGTGTGGTTCGTCCCGAAGTGCATGGCGGCCGACACATCGACGACCAGCCACGCTTCGAGGTCGCGGTCGGCAATCTGGTCGCGCACGTGCAGTTCGCGTGTTCGGGCCGTCACGTTCCAGTCGATGCGACGAACATCGTCGCCCGGCTGATAGGCGCGCGATTCGCCGGGCTCGCTGCCATGCCCTGGTGTGATGCCCTGGTGCTGCCCGTGGAGTTGGCCGTCGAGGCGCCGATTGATGGCGAACTCCAGCGACCGCAGGACCTCAGCCACCGAAGCGGGTGTCGGCCCACTGGGCCAGTCGATCGTCGTGCTCGCGGCCACCCGCTCAGCCACGCCAGACACTGTCGTTCGGCTTGGGAGAAACCCACATCGTCGGCACCGTGCTGAGCACCCGCCCGAGCACGTGCTCGATGGAGATGTCGCGGGCCAGCGCGTCGTACGTCAGGATCAGCCGATGCCGCAGGACCTCCGGCGCGAGGTCGAAGATCTCCTGTGGCGTTGCGTAGGTTCGGCCGCGCAGCAGGGCCAGCGCCTTGGCACCGCGCACCAGTGCCAACGTGGCGCGAGGGCTGGCGCCGAGCGCGATCACCGGTGCCAGGTCGGCCATGCCCGCCTGCGCCGGCGTGCGCGTCGCCTGCACGAGATCGACCGCGTACTGCTGCACGCTGCGATCGACGAACACTTCCATCGCGCGCTTCTGCAGATCGGCGAGGCCGTGGAGATCGAGGACCTGGTCGGGCACCGGTGGCGACACGCTCATCCGATCGACGATCGTCATCTCCTCGTCGGCCGACGGATGCGTCATCGTGATCTTCATCATGAAACGGTCGCGCTGCGCCTCGGGTAACTGGTACACACCCTCGGACTCGATCGGGTTCTGGGTGGCGATCACGAAGAAGGGCACGGGCACGTCGTAGGTGGTGCCGCCGATCGTCACGTGTTGCTCGGCCATGACCTCGAGCAGTGCGGACTGCACCTTTGCCGGTGCCCGGTTGATCTCGTCGGCGAGCAGGAAGTTGACGAAGATGGGACCCAACTCGACGTCGAACTTCTCGCTCGACGAACGGAAGATGCGCGTGCCGACGATGTCGGACGGCAGCAGGTCAGGCGTGAACTGCACTCGCCCGAACGTGCCGCCCACGACCTTCGACAGGGTTTCGGCGGCGAGCGTCTTGGCCAGACCGGGCACGCTCTCCAACAGACAGTGACCTTGGCTCAACAGCCCGACCAGCATGCGTTCGATCAGCCGGCTCTGGCCGACGATGACCTTGCGCAGCTCGAAGAACACTCGCTCGACCACCAGCGCCGTGGCGTGATCGTCTTGCGGCAGGTTGGTGGTGACCATCATGGGGGATCCGCTCCTTCGGCCGGAACGGTATCAACGCGTTCCGGTTCTGGGGGCGCGGCCTCTCAGCGAGTTGCGTGGGCCTGGAGCACCGTCACGAGACAACTGGTCACGCGTCGTGCCGTCGGCAGATGGAGGTACTCGTTCGGCCCGTGAGCGTTGGCGCCGGGACCGAGGCAGCCGGTGATCACGAACTGGGCGTCGGGGAACATGTCGCCCAGCATCCCCATGAAGGGGATCGATCCTCCCTCGCCGAAGGCTCGTGAGGCGTTACCGAAACTCGCCTCTGATGCCTCGTCGAGCGCCGTCTGCAACCACGGGGCGAACGCAGGCGCGTTCCATCCGGGGCCGGCGTGACCGTCGTCGAACGTCACGTGCGCGCCGTACGGAGGGTCGCTGGTGAGAGCCGCGTTCAGCGCGGCCAGCGCCGCATCCTCGTCGCACGTCGGTGGCAGCCGCACGCTGAGGTGCAGCGAGGTGTGCGGACGCAACACGTTGCCGGCCGATGCGACGGGCGGGATGCCATCAACCCCGGTGACGCTGAGCGCCGGATACCACGTTCGGGCCAACAGCTGTTCGGTGGGGTCGGCGACCATCGGCTCGGCGCCGGAGACGAAGGGGAAGTGCCCGCCGATCGGGAATTCGGCCGCCGTCTCGCTGGCCTGATGCCGTCGGTCGGGCGGGATCTCGACGTTCAACTCGGGCAGCAACATCTTGCCGTCGAAGCTGTCTTCGATCCGGTCGAGCAGCTCGCGGCAGATGCGGAACGACGACGGCACGACGCCACTGGCCTCGCCGGAATGCACGCCCTCGGTCAAGATCTCGACGCGCAGGGTCCCCGCCACCAGCCCACGCAGCGAGGTGGTAACCCACAACCGTTCGTAGTCGAGGCAGCCGGAATCGAGGCACAGCACCAGGCTGGGCGTGCCGATCTGATCGGCCAGCGCTTCGAGGTAGGCAGGGAGGTCGGGGCTGCCGCTCTCCTCACTGCCTTCGATCAGCACGACGCAGCGGGCGTGCGCGGCGCCTTGATCGTCCAACGCTTCGATGGCGGCGAGACTGGCGAACGCGGCATAACCATCGTCGGCGCCGCCCCGGCCATAAAGTCGATCGCCGTCGAGCACCGGTGACCACGCGCCCAG
>JANPOJ010000386.1:0-9550 GCA_031427935.1 Ilumatobacteraceae bacterium
CTCGTTCATCGATCCGACGAAGCGAGCCACGAACGCGCTCGACGGATGACGGTAGACCTCGGTCGGCGGGCCGAGTTGCTCGAGGTGGCCGTTCGACATGACGCCGACCCGGTCGCTGATGGCCAGCGCTTCCTCCTGGTCGTGGGTGACGAACAAGGTGGTGATGCCGAGCTCGGTCTGGATGCGGCGGAGCTCGTCGCGCAGCGTGGCGCGGACCTTGGCATCGAGCGCGCTGAGCGGCTCGTCGAGCAGCAACACCTGCGGCCGGATCGCCAGGGCGCGGGCGAGGGCGACGCGCTGCTGCTGACCACCGGAGATCTGATGCGCGTAACGGGTGGCCAGCGGCCCGAGTTGCACGAGTTCGAGCATCTCGGCCACGCGTCGTTGGCGCTCGGGCTTGGCGATGCCGCGCGTGCGCAGCCCGTATTCGACGTTGCCGGCGACGGTGAGGTTGGGGAACAGGCTGTAGCTCTGGAACACCATCCCCATGTTGCGCTTGTGTGGTGGCTGGTTGGTGATGTCGTTGCCGGCAACCCGGACGGAGCCGGAGTCGGCTCGCTCGAAACCGGCGGCGATGCGCAACGCCGTCGTCTTCCCGCAACCACTGGGCCCGAGCAGGCTGATCAGTTCACCGTCGCGGACCTCGAGCTCGAGGCCCTCGAGCGCGACGTTCGAGCCGAACGTCTTGCGAACCTTGTCAAAGATCAAATCGCTCATCGTGAATGGTCCCCTTGCATCATCAGAATCTCGTCACCTGTCGTCGCGACTTGCTGCGTGTCAGCAGGGTGAACACGCCGAGCAGCGCGGTGCTGCCGACCAGCGTGAACAACGCCAGGGCGATGCCGCCCTGCGCTTTTCGACCGAAGTAGTCGAAGCTGAAGACCGGGAAGGTCTGCTTCGACAGCGTGCGGGCAATCGTGAACTCGCCGAGCACGACGGCGGTCGTGAGGAAGGCCGACGACACGATGCTCGAGCTCAGGTTGGGGAGGAGCACGCGGCGCAACGTCGATGGCCAATTGGCGCCGAGGCTCCGCGATGCATCGACCAGCGTCCGCACATCGATGGCCTTGATGCCGGCGTCGAGCGAGCGATACGTGAAGGGCAACGCCATCACCACGTAGAAGGGGATCAGCGAGTAGTCGGAGTTGAGGAACCACCGCGCGTTGGGGCGGAAGAACGCAGCGACGCCGGCAACCAGTGCGATCGGCGGAACGACGTACGGCAGCACGGTGAGGAACTCGACGAGTGGCCGTGCCTTCGGCAGCCGGAGGTGCACGAACAACGCGGTCGGCAGCAGCAGAGCCAGCGTCACGAGGACCGTGCCCACCGCCAGTCGCAAGCTGAGGAACAGAGTGTCGCCGAAGCTCGGTTCCTTGAATGCGTCCGTCAATGCGCGGAAGGACCACTTCTTGAAGACCGTGTGCCAATTCAGCAATGGCATCGGCACCTTCTGCAGGGCGAAGCGCGTCATCGAGAGCAGTGGTGCCACGAAGAAGATTGCGAAGGCGATCAGCACGAGGTTGGGGCCGAGTCGTCCGAGCCGCCGTCCTCGGCGAATCGGTGCCTGCGGTGCCGGCGTCGGCCAGTCGACGGGGGCCATGTGGCCCTCGGTTAGGTTCGCCATCGCTCGGCCCTCTTTCGTAGCAACAGGTAGCCGCCCATCGAGATGGCCATGAAGATGATCATCCAGGTGGCCAAGGCGAACGGCATAGGGGAACGACCGGCGATGTCGCCTTGCAGGAAGAAGCTGATCTTCACGGGAACAAGGTTCGAGCCAGTGTTGAGGGCATACGCAGTGGCAAAGGCGCTGAACGCATTGGCGAACAGCAGCAGGAATCCGCCGAGCATCGAAGGTGCCAGGATGGGCAGGCCGACCCTTCGCCAGTAGGTCCACGTGGTGCCGCCGAGGTTCGACGATGCCTCGCGCCACGACGCTTGCAATCCGTCGATGGCGGGCAGTGTCACCAACACCATCAACGGAACCTGAAAGTACATGTACACCGTCGCCCAACCCCAGAAACCAGTGAGGTCGAACCAGCTGGTGTTGTAGAGGTTGTAGCCGGCGTTGGTGAGCAGCTTCGTGCCGAGCCCTTGCCGGCCAAGCAGCGTGAAGAACGCGAAGGCCAGCACGATCCCGCCCATGTTTGCGGCGACGCCGCTGAACGCGGAGACCAACGAGCGCAGCCACTTCGGTCTCGTGGCGGTTGCGGCCGCGTATGCCAGTAGCGTCCCGAGAACCACGCCCATGAGGGCGGTGACGATCGAGACCTTGAGCGACGTCTTGAAGGCAGCACTTTCCTTGGTGATGGCGTCGCTGAGGCCGGTCCACGTGTAACTGCCGTCGTTGGCGATGAACGCTTTTCGCACAACGCCGTAGGTCGGCAGCAAAAGGAACAGGCCCAGGAACAACAGGAACGGCAGCAGCCCGAGCCAGGCCGCCCTGTTTCGTACTTTGGCGATCTTGGGGGCCGTACCGGTGACGGTACGGCCCCCCTCGATCTCGATCAGCTCAGTGGTCACGCTGATCTCTTTAGGCGTCGGCCACCATCGGGCCCCAGTTGTCGGTCAGGAGCGTGTTGGCCGCATCGACCTGAGCCGCTGTCTGGAAGCTGACCTTGGCCAGCAAATCGGCCGGCGGGAGGTTCTTCTTGGCGTCGTCGGTGATCTTGCCGCTGGCTTCGAGCGCCGCGAAGCGCGCTGGCATGGCACCGCCGCCGAGGTAGCCGAGGGCACCCTCATCGCTGAGGATGTGCTCGACCCATAGCTTCGAGCAGTTCGGGTGCGGCGACTTCTTGATCACGCCTTGGGCGTAGAAGCCGCCGTAGACACCGTCACTGGGGAAATTGACTTCCACGGTGAAGCCGGCGTCCTCGACCTGGCTCTTGATACCGGGCCAGTTGTAGCTCCAGTCGAGGGCGATCGGGGTCTCACCGGAGATGACGGTGGACTGGTCGACCTGGACGGGGATCAAGTTGCCGGATGCCTTCAGTTCGGCGAAGTACTGGATGCCGGGCATGATGTCGTCGGCGCTGCCGCCATTGGCCAGCGATGCTGCCATGACTGCGGCGTAGGCCGAACCGGACGTGCGCGGGTCACCGTTGAGGGCGACCTTGCCCTTGTACTCGGGCTTCTTCAGGTCGGCCCAGGTCTTCGGCGCGTTCGGGACGATCGTGGTGTTGGTACCGATCGAGATGATGCCGTAGTAGGCGGCAACCCAGTTCCCTGCCGGGTCCTTCAAGTTGTCGGGGATCTGGTCCCACGTGCTCGGCTGGAATGGATCCCACAGGCCTTCGTCCGTGGCGATCTTGGCCTTCGCCGGGCTGACGTCGATGCTGTCAGGCATGTCGTCTTGGCCGGCCAGGTTGACGACGGCGTCGAGCTCTTGCTGCGATGAGAAGTTGGGGTTGGCAACCGGGTTCTCGACGCCCGGGTACTTGTCGCGGAAGGCTTGCAGGATGCCCTTGTAGTTGGCCCATTCGTCGGGAAGGGCGATCAGGTTGACCTTGCCCTCGGTCTTGCATGCCGCGGCGAGCGCCGACAGATCGCTGCCCCCTGCAGCGGTGGTACCCGGTGCGGCGGTGTCTGCGGGTGCCGCGGTCGTCGCCGTTGGGGCATCGGTCGCGGTGGGTGCTGCAGTGGTGGCGCCAGCCGACGTCACGGCAGGCGCCGCGGTGTCGGATGAAGACTTCTTGTCATCGCCACATGCCATCAGCACGATGCTGAGCACGGCAAGCGATGCAAGAGCTTTTCGGGTCGTCCTTGATGTCATCATTGACCTCCAGTTCACGGATTGGGTGGGACGATCGCGAACCGTAGCAGCCTCCCATCGGTCCACGATCAGGCGGCGTGAACGGCGTGTGAACCAAGTGTGATCCCGAGGTGGCCGGGACCTGAAACGTCAGACGAGAACGCCTTCTGACTCCGGGTCGGGTTCCGACTCCGGAGCATGACGACCCTCGACGTTGAGCCTCGGCAGGATGCGGTCGAGCGACTTCGGCAGCCACCAGTTCCGGGCTCCGAGGAGCTCCATCGTTGCCGGCACCAAGACCATGCGGACCAACGTCGCGTCGACGAACACCGCAGCGGCCAAGCCGAGACCGAACAGCTTCAGGTTGCGGTCGTCGCCGAGCACGAAGGCCGAGAACACGCAGACCATGATGATGGCCGCGGCCGTGATGACCCTGGCGGTTGCGGCGAGCCCATCGGCGACGGCCGTACCGTTGTCGCCGGTGCGAACGAACTCTTCCTTCATTCGCGACAGCAGGAAGACCTCGTAGTCCATCGAGAGACCGAACACGATGGCGAACAGCATCATGGGAACCCATGGTTCGATCGGGCCCGTCTGCTCGACACCGATGGCGCTCTTCAACCAGCCCCATTGGAAGATGGCGACGATCACGCCATAGGACGCGCCGATCGACAGCAGGTTCATGATCACTGCCTTGATCGGCACGAGCAGGCTGCGGAAGACACACATCAGCAACAAGAAGCTGAGGATCAAGACGGCACCGATCAGGATCGGCAGGCGGCCGGCGATGTAGCTGGAGAAGTCGATTCCGCCGGCGGTGAAGCCGCCAACGATCACGCTGGCACCCACCGAGTCGAGCTCGCTGCCACGAAGACGACCGACCAGGTCCCTGGTCTCTTGATCCTGCGCTGCCGTGGTCGGCGCGACGATCCACGTCCACGTTGCAGGGGTCACCGGCGCGCCGGCGGTGGTCAGCAGTTGCTGGCCCGGTGTGGCGAATGCGACGCCCGGATCGGCCTTGAGCGCCGCGTCGACCTTGGCAGCGATGTCGGTGGTCATCTTCGGGTCGTCGCTGATCAGTGCAAGCTTGCCGCTGAATCCGGGACCGAAGCCTTCGGCGACGAGGTCGTATGCCCGGCGAGTGGTCTGGTCCTTCTTCAACACGCCGGAGTCGGTGAACCCGAGGCGAATGGACAACAGCGGCGATGCGAGTACGAGCAACCCGATGGCCCCGCCGAAGAAGGCGCGCCACGGGCGGTGTTGGATGACCCGGCTCCAGCGATACCAGAAACCTCGTTCGGTGGCCTTGTGAGCGCGATGCTTCATCGGGCTGCGCAGGCTGTGACCGAACGGGAGGTAGCCGGCGCCCATGATGCCGAGGGCCAGCAGTGCGGCGATGCCGATTGCAGGTCCGAGCGTCTTGGTGAAGACACCGATCAGCGCGATCGACACGAACACACCGACGGCGATACCGGCAGCGCGCGACGTGGTGTCGATCTTGTTGCCGACGAACCCGAGCAGCGCAGGCAGCAGCGTGAGCGCGGCGATCATCATGACCAGCACGGCCGCGGCACCGGAGATGGCCAGGCCGTTGACGAACGCCAGACCCATCGCCATCAGGCCGAGCAACGAGATCATCACGGTGATCCCTGCGAACAACACGGCACGACCGCTGGAATCGATCGAGTCCATCACGGCTTGCTCGGGATCGAGGCCGTTGTGCAAACCCTCGCGATACCGCGAGACGATGAACAGGGCGTAGTCGATGCCGACGCCGAGGCCGATCATCGCTGCCATCTGTGGCGCGAAATCGGGCATGGAGAATCCGTGACTGGCGATCCCGATCAGACCGATGCCGACACCGAGTCCGAAGATGGCCGTGCCGACGGGGAGGCCCATCGCCAGCACCGACCCGAAGGCCAGGAGCAGGATGATCACGGCAGCGAGCAGGCCGAGCAGTTCGCTCTCGGGGAACTTGATGGCGTTGAAGATCTGACCGCCGTATTCGATCGTCAGACCGGAGATCTTGACCTCCGCGCCGCGCTGCTGGATGTCGTCGGCGAGGGCCAGGAATTGAGTCTGCGTGCGCTTGCCGACCGAGAGGTCGGCGAAGGCGATCGGCTTCGTGCTGCTGATCTGCGACGCACCCTGTTCGTCGTACGGGCTGGTCAGCTTGATGCCTTCGAACCCTTTGACATCGTCGAAGAACGAGGTCATCGCGGCCTTGACGGCTGGATCTTGGATGCCTTGCGGCGCGGTGAACACGATCTGGGCCGGTTGACCGTCTGCGGTGTTGTCGCCGGCTCTGGCGAAGGCGTCTTGCACCTGCTTCGACTCGCTGTCGGGCTGGGTGAAGTCGGTGTGGTAGTCGGGCTTCAGCGCCCCGCTGATGGCCGACAGGCCGATCAGGAGCGGTAGCCAGATGGCAAAGACCATGATCCAGCGTTTGCGAAAGCTGAAACGAGCGATGCGAGCGAGCACGTGGGAACCCCTCCGGTTTCGTGCGACGAGCCGTAGGCCGTCGGCGGTTGCCTCGTACGCGACGCTACCCTCAGCACTATTGACGAACGGTGTGACATTCGACTCGGGTGGAGCGAGGAGTTGGATGCATCGTGGCGTGCTCTTGGCTTGGCGGAATCACCCGGACGGGTGACTCGTCTCGACCGTGGGTGGAGCACCGTGTTGCGCGGGCTCGATGCCGAGCCTCTGCGTATCCGCAACATCGGCGCCGATGTGGCCGTCGGTGATTGGGTGGTGCCGTCGGTCGAGCTGGATCGTGTCGAGGCGGTGCTGCCTCGACGGAGTGCGTTCGTGCGCCGTGCCTCGTTCGAGGGCAACCGCGCAGAGGCTCAGACGATCGCCGCCAACGTCGACGTGGTGATGTTGGTGCATGCGCTCACGTCGCCGCCGAACCAGCGTCGGCTGGAGCGTGAGCTGGTACTGGCCTGGGACAGCGGCGCCCGACCTGTCGTCGTGCTGACCAAACGCGACCTCGTCGACGACCCCGCCGCTTCGGTCGAATCGCTGCACCATGCCGCCCCCGGCGTGTCGATCCTCACCGCCAGTGGAATCACGGGCGAGGGTGTCGATGCGTTGGCGGCCTTCGCCGCGGGCAACGCCACGATCGCGCTGTTGGGTGCGAGCGGCGTGGGCAAGAGCACGCTCATCAACTCCTTGGTCGGTAGTCGCGCGCAGGCCACCGCCGCAGTGCGCGAAGGCGACGGTCGAGGTCGGCACACGACGGTCGCGACCGAACTCGTGCGCCTGCCGGGTGGTGGCTGGCTGATCGACACACCGGGCGTACGCGCCGTGAGCTTGTGGAGCAGCGGTCGCGGGATCGAGCGGGCCTTCGCCGACGTGTTCGATGTGATGGATCACTGTCGCTTCCGCGACTGCAAGCACGAAGACGAGCCCGGTTGTGCGGTGCAGGCAGCGATCGCTGCCGGCGAGCTCGACCCGTTGCGCCTCGCCAGCATGAAACGGCTCGTCGCCGAAGAGTTGGCTCTCGAGGACGAGCAGCGGGCCCAACTGAAAGCGCAGGATCGCCGCGGGTTTCGCAAGGTCCGGATCAAGTAGTTCGTGGCGCAGATCCCGATCATCGATGTCTGTGGGTGGTGGGGCACCGACGCCGATCGCGTTGCCGTCGGTCGGGAGGTCGATGTTGCGGCGCGGCAGTTCGGCTTCTTCCAGATCGTCGGCCATCGACTGCCCCGGCGGCACGTCGACGCGATGCTCGACGCGAGCACGCGGTTCTTCGCCCAGCCGATCGAGGTCAAGCAGCGCTGCACCCCGTCGGATCCCTCGATCAATCGCGGCTATGCGGCCAGCGGCACCGAGGCGTTGTCGTACAGCATCGGTCGCGACGCGCCGCCGGACCTGTTCGAGGCGTTCAACATCGGCGAGGACGACGTCGACGACGCGGACCCGTTCTACGCCACGCAACGGAACGGTGTGTTCGCCCCGAACATCTGGCCGGCCGAGCCCACCGACCTGCACCGCGCCCTCGTCGACTACTTCCGGTCGGCTCGTCGGGTGGCGCTGACCCTCACCGAGATCTTCGCCGCCGCGCTCGGCCTTCCCGCCGGGTGGTTCGCACCGTACGTCGACCGCTCGACCACCACGATGCGCGCCATCCGCTACGAGCATCGCCCCGGAGACGCCACGCCAGTGGATGGTCAGCAGCGCATGGGTGCGCACACCGATTACGGCATCGTCACCGTGCTGTACGCGGACCCCGTCGCCGGGCTGCAGATCGTCGGGCCCGACGGCGACTGGATCGACGTGATCCCGGCCGACGATGCGCTCGTCATCAACCTCGGTGATCTCACCGCGCAGTGGACCAACGACCAGTGGCGTTCGACCGTGCATCGGGTGGTGCCACCGACGGCAACCGATGCGCCGGCGGTGCGTCGGAGCGCGGCCTTCTTCCTCGATGGCAATTGGGACGCACTGGTCGAGTGCCTGCCGACGTGTTGCAGCGACACCGACCCACCGCGATATCCACCCGTCACCGCCGGTGAGCATCTGATGGCCAAGTTGATGGGTCCGCGACTGCTGCGGGCCAGCGATGCCGTCGACACGGCCGGCGACCGGGGCCGCTGAGGCAGCGCCGGTCTACGTTTACGGCATGGATTTCGCCTTCACCGATCGATGCAACGAGTACCGGGACAAGCTCCTGGCGTTCATGGACGAATGCATCTACCCCAACGAGGCGGTGTACCAGGCTCAGTTGGCGGCCAGCGGGAACCCGCACCACCACCCCGAGGTGATGGAGACGCTGAAGACCGAGGCCCGCAAACGCGGGTTGTGGAACCTCTTCCTGCCCCACGACGACTGGGGCCCCGGCCTCAGCAACCTCGAATACGCGCCGCTGGCCGAGATCATGGGGCGCAGCACGATTGCCAGTGAGGCCTGCAACTGCTCGGCGCCCGATACCGGCAACATGGAAGTGCTGACCATGTTCGGCTCGCACGAGCAGAAAGACATGTGGCTGCGGCCGTTGCTGGAGGGCACGATTCGCTCGGCCTTCGCAATGACCGAGCCCGATGTCGCATCGAGCGACGCCACCAACATCGCGATGAGCATCGAACGCGATGGCGACGACTACGTGTTGAATGGTCGCAAGTGGTGGATCACTGGGGCCAAGCACCCCAACTGCAAGATCTTCATCGTGATGGGCAAGACCGACGTCGCGGCACCACCCCACCGTCAGCAGAGCCAGATCCTGGTGCCGATGGGCACGCCCGGCCTGACCGTCGTGCGTGCTCTTCCGGTGTTCGGCTACACGGACCCGGAAGGTCACGTCGAGTTGCGCTTCGAGAACTGCCGCGTGCCGGCCAGCAACCTGATCGCCAACGACGGTGACGGTTTCGCGATCAGCCAGGCCCGACTCGGGCCAGGCCGTATCCACCACTGCATGCGCTCGATCGGCGCGGCCGAGCGTGCCCTGGAACTGCTCTGCAAGCGGGCGTTGTCGCGCACGACGTTCGGGAAGCGGCTGGCTGAACGCAGCAACATCATGGATTGGATCGCCGAGTCACGCATCGATCTGGAGATGGTGCGACTGCTGACGCTGAAGACGGCGTGGATGATGGACAACGTCGGCAACAAGGCGGCCGCCGTCGAGATCAGCGCCATCAAGGTGGCTGCGCCGAACGTCGCCCTGCGGATCATCGACCGGGCCATGCAGGTGCACGGCGCGGGCGGCCTCAGTGACGACTGGCCGTTGGCACAGATGTACGCGCATCAGCGCACGCTCCGTCTGGCCGACGGGCCCGACGAGGTCCACAAGATGACGATCGC
>JANPOJ010000387.1:0-5772 GCA_031427935.1 Ilumatobacteraceae bacterium
ATATCGCCGACGACTGGCTTGCCGAGGTTCGAGCCTCACTTGGCGCGCGGGCCGATCTGGCGAATCGGCTCGAGCCGGCCGTGCCTGCCGGCTACGACGAGCTCAACGACCCGTCGGTCGCCGCGCTCGATTTTGTCAACATCGACGCCTTGGCCACGGGGCCCGGCGAGGTCACCACTTACCTGTTGCAGCGCGCCGACGGCAGTTGGCGGTTCCGCATCTATCGCCGCGGTGATTCGATCCCCTTGGCCGACATGCTGCCGCTGCTCGATCACCTCGGCCTGCGCGCGCTCGACGAGCGCGCGTTCGGGTTCGGCCTCGACGGCGTCACGGTGTGGCTCCACGATGTCGGGGTCTCAGTGTCGCCCGGCGTGCAGTTGACCGACGCGATCCGCGCCGAGGTCCAGCGCAGCTTCCTCGCCGAGTTCAGCGGCTCGATCGAGGTCGATGGATTGAATCGTCTCGTGTTGCTGGCAGGCCTGACGGCTCGTCAGATCGAAGTGTTGCGCGCCTATTCCCGCTACCTGCGCCAAATCGGCTTCCCGTTCAGCCAGCAGTACATCGAGGCCACGTTGGCCCGGCATTCGTCGATCAGCTGTCTGCTCGCCGCGCTGTTCGCCACCCGATTCGACCCGACGGTCGCGCCGAAGAGCGCGGATGTCGAGACAGGTCTTCGCGCCCAGATCGCGGAGGCCCTCGACGCGGTACCGAGCCTCGACGACGACCGCACGTTACGTTCGCTGCTGACACTGATCGATGCGACGGTGCGCACCAACGCGTACCGTGCCGCGGACGTCGGCGGCCATCGCCCGGTCCTGTCATTCAAGTTCGACAGCAGCAAGATCCCAGACCTCCCGCTCCCTCGGCCGATGTTCGAGATCTGGGTGTGCTCGCCGCGCGTCGAAGGCGTGCATCTGCGCAACGGTCGCATCGCCCGCGGCGGCATTCGCTGGAGTGATCGTCGGGAGGACTTCCGCACGGAGGTCCTCGGGCTCGTCAAAGCCCAGATCGTCAAGAACGCGGTGATCGTGCCGACCGGTGCCAAAGGCGGTTTCGTGCTGAAGAAGCCACCGCCCGGTGCCGACGAGTTCCGCGCCGAGGGCGTGGCGTGCTATCGGGAGTTCATCAGCGGGCTCCTCGATGTGACCGACAACATCGCCGGTGGCGTCATCGTGCCGCCGCCCGACACGGTTCGCCACGACGGTGACGATCCGTACCTGGTGGTCGCCGCCGACAAGGGCACCGCAACGTTCAGCGACATCGCCAACGAGATCTCCGCCGACTACGGATTCTGGCTCGGCGATGCATTCGCATCCGGCGGCAGTGATGGCTACGACCACAAGGCGATGGCCATCACCGCACGCGGTGCATGGGAGAGCGTGCGACGCCACGCACGTGCGTTGGGCAAGGACGCAGATCGGGAGGAGCTGACGATCGCCGGCATCGGCGACATGTCGGGCGACGTGTTCGGTAACGGTCTGTTGCGGTCGCGTCATGTCAAGCTCGTCGCCGCATTCGACCATCGGCACATCTTCATCGACCCCGACCCCGACCCGGCGGTGTCGTTCGACGAGCGCAAGCGGCTGTTCGAGCTCCCACGTTCGAGTTGGGCGAACTACGACACCACGTTGATCTCGACCGGCGGAGGGGTGTACCCGCGCACACTGAAGACCATCACCTTGAGCCCCGAAGCGCGCAAACGGCTGGGCACGGAGAAGATCTCGTTCACGCCCAACGAGTTGCTGTCGACCATTCTGAAAGCGCCGATCGACGTGCTGTGGAACGGTGGCATCGGCACCTATGTGAAGGCCACGACGGAATCCAACGCCGAGGTCGGGGATCGATCCAACGACGCGCTCCGCGTCAATGGTGTGGATCTGCGCTGCCGCATGATCGGCGAAGGCGGCAACCTTGGGCTGACCCAACGCGGCCGCATCGAGTTCGCAATCAACGGCGGTCTGGTCAACACCGACTCGATCGACAACTCCGCCGGTGTGGACTGCAGCGACCACGAGGTCAACATCAAGATCCTGCTCGGCGCGGTGATGGCCGAGGGCGCCATGACGATCGAGCAGCGCAACGAGGTGCTGATCAAGATGACCGACGAGGTCGGCCAGTTGGTTCTCGACGACAACCGTTCGCAGACCCTCACCTTGGCGATCGCCCGCCGACAGGCGCTGCCGATGGTCAACGTGCACGCCAGGTACCTCCACGTGCTCGAGGCCGAAGGGTGGCTCAATCGCACGCTGGAGGCCCTGCCGACCGACAAGCAGATCGCCGAGCGGCAATCGAGCGGCAAGGGTCTGACGACACCGGAGTTCGCCATCGTGCTGGCGTACACCAAGAGCGTCAACATGACCGAGATGGTGCGTACCGAGTTTCCCGACGACCCGTACCTCGAACCCGACCTCGTTCGGTACTTCCCCACCTTGCTGCAGCAGCGGTACCGGCCGGAGATCCTCGGGCATCGCTTGCGTCGCGAGATCATCGCCACACAGGTCGCCAACCAGATGGTCAACCTGTCGGGCATCTCGTTCGACAACCGGATGACCGAAGACACGGGCGCCGGTGTGGTCGACGTGATGCGCGCTTGGATTGCGGCTCGCGATGTCTTCAACTTCCCGGCGATGTGGGACCAGATCGAGGCCTTGCCGACGCACGTCAAGCTCGACACCCAGCTGGAGATGTTCCTGGAGGCGCGGCGCATGGTCGAACGCGGGGCGCTGTGGCTGTTGCGTCATCGCCGGCCGCCGCTCGACATCGGTTCGGTCGTTGCCGAGTTCCAGCCGGGTATCAACGAACTGTCGACGACGTTGGAAGCGCATCTGCGCGGCAAGATGCGCGACCAGATGTTTGGCAACGAGGCGGCGCGTCTCGCGGCTGGGGTACCCGAGCAGGTCGCTCAGCGATCGGTGCTGTGGCCGTTGATGCACACCGCGTTCGACGTGATCGATCTCGCCCACCGCCAGAAGCTGACGGTCCGCGAGACCACAGCGGCCTATTGGGAGGTGTTCGACGCGCTCGACCTCGGGTGGCTGTGGGATGCCGTCGGCATACTGCCGCGCAACGACCGGTGGCAGACCCAAGCGCGCTCGGCGCTGCGCGACGACCTGATGAGTGCGCTCGCAGATCTGGCCGACGACGCGCTGTACGTCGGCGGCGCGCGGGAGTGGGCCGCAGCCAACGAACGTGTGGTCGGCAGGGCCCTGGCGATGTTCACCGAGATCCGTCGGGCGGATGCGTACGACCTCACCACCTTGTCGGTCGCACTCCGCCAACTGCGCAACCTGGCCCTCATCACGCAACGCCCGCCGACGTCCTGACCGCTCGCGGTGCCCCCGGCGCCAAAGGGTGTGACCGGTAGGGTGGACGGTGCATGAGCAGCGGCCCCCGATTCCGATTCGCGCCATCGCCCACCGGCTTCTTCCACGTTGGCGGGGCGCGCACCGCGCTGTACAACTGGGCACTGGCCCAGCGGCTCGGTGGCACCTTCGTGCTGCGCATCGAAGACACCGACGAGGCCCGCAACCGGCCGGAGTGGACGCAGGGGATCATCGATGCGCTGGCCTGGATTGGCATTCACGACGACGATCCCGCGTTCGAAGGCCCCTATTTCCAGAGCACCTACGCAGAGGCGCACCTCGCGGCGGCGCAGCGATTGTTCGACGCCGGCGCGGCCTATTACTGCGATCTCACGTCGGAGCAGATCCAAGAGCGCGCCAAAGCCAGCGGGGCCAGTGGGTACGACGGGTACTCGCGTGATCGCGGGCTCGGTCCGGCGCCCGGCCGGGTGCTGCGATTCCGCGTACCCGACGGTGCGACGACTGTGCACGATCTGGTGCGCGGCGACGTGGTGTTCGACCACTCGACGATCGAAGACTTCGTGTTGCTGCGCGGCAACGGCACGCCGATGTTCCTGCTCGCCAACGTCGTCGACGACATGGAGATGCAGATCTCCCATGTGGTGCGCGCCGAGGAGCATCTGCCCAACACGCCCAAACAGCAACTGCTGTGGGAGGCGCTGGGTCGCCGACCGCCGGTGTGGGCGCATGTGCCGCTGCTGGTCAACGAGCAGCGCAAGAAGTTGTCGAAGCGGCGTGACAAGGTGGCCGTCGAGCAGTACCGGGCCGAGGGCTACCTCGCCGCCGCGATGGTCAACTACCTGATGACGTTGGGTTGGTCGCCGCCCGGCGACCAGGAAATCGTGCCGTGGTCGACGATCGAGCGCGACTTCAGGTTGGAAGACGTCAACCACTCGCCGGCGTTCTTCGACATCAAGAAGCTCGCGGCCTTCAACGGCGAGTACATCCGCATGCTCCCGGTCAACGAGTTCATCGAGGTGTGCCAGCCGTTCCTCCACGCCGACGATGTGCCGTGGCCGCCCGAGCGGTTCGACGCGGCCAAGTTTGCTGCATTGGCATCGGTGGTGCAGTCGCGCGCAACGACCCTGTCGGAGGTGCCCGGCGTCGTCGACTTCGTGTTCCTCGCCGACCCCGTGCTCGATGCGCAGGCGTGGGAGAAGACCATCTCGACGCCCGGCGCGAAGGAGGTGCTGGCGGAGACGACCGAGGCCTATCGCCAGTTGGCGGAGTGGCATGCCGCGGTGCTGAAGGACACGCTCGAGGCGATTGGCGAGCAGCATGGCCTGAAGAAGGGCAAGGCGCAGGCGCCGATCCGCGTGGCGATCACCGGCCGAACAGTGGGTCCACCGTTGTTCGAGGCACTCGAGGTGTTGGGCCGCGAGGAAGTCGTCAGACGTTTGACGGTGGTTTCAACTTGGTGAGCGAGTTCGATCCGCAGATGGTCACGCCTCCGGGGGGAACTCCCGCAGTCGCTGTCGCCGAGGCCGACCCGACGCCGGTCGGTGGAATCCGTATCCTGCGCCCACGACGTTGGCCACGCCGGCTTGGAATCGGTGTCGGTGTGTTCGCCCTGTTGAGCGTCGGCTACTACGCAGTCACCCTCTACCAGGTCTATGTCACCGGTCGCAGTGACCAGGCCAGGCCGGTCGATGCCATCGTCGTGATGGGTGCGGCGCAGTACGACGGTCGCCCATCGCCCCAACTGGCCGCGCGACTCGACCACGCCGCGGATCTGTGGTCCGTGGGGCTCGCACGAGTCGTGGTCGTCACCGGTGGGAACCAGCCGGGCGATCGCTTCACCGAGGCCGAGGCATCGGCCAACTACCTTGTCGACCACGGCGTGCCGGCCGACGTGATCCTGCAGGAGAACGTCGGCCACAGTTCGTACGCCTCGCTCGATGGCGTGGCCACCCTGCTGCACGAACGCGGCTTGTTCCGCGTGCTGCTGGTCAGCGACCCGTTCCACTCGCTGCGGTCACGGCTGATCGCCCAGGAGCTCGGCCTCGTCGCCTACGTGTCGCCGACGCAGACCAGCCCGGTACGCGGCAACGCCGTGACCGCCAAGGAGCTCGAGGAGGCGGCCGGAATCGCCCTCGGCAGGATCATCGGGTTCAAGCGGTTGTTGTCGATCACCGGGTGAATGGCGGGTGTGACCGATCGCGGTCGCTGGTTAGACTTCATGTTCCACGGGTTCGCCGCGGTGGGGAATGGTGTAATTGGTAACACAGCAGTTTCTGGTACTGTTATTCAGGGTTCGAGTCCTTGTTCCCCAGCTCAACACCAGTTCTTCCGTCATCGGTTGACGGGTTCGAGGGTCGGCCACCGTGCCGGCTTCGGTCGTTTTCGGTTGGCGCCTCCCTGCCCCGTTGGTAGTGTGCTGGGGCTACCAGGCCCCATCGTCTAGTGGCCT
>JANPOJ010000388.1:0-3496 GCA_031427935.1 Ilumatobacteraceae bacterium
GATCTCGTAGGGATACGCGGTGCCGCGGCGCCTGGTTTGCACGACCTTTCGCGTGTACTCGTCGAGCGGTTGGAGGGGCTCGCTCTGCGGGTCGCTCTCGGTCAGCACGAATCCGGCACCGATCGGGTTGGAGATGCGCAACACCCGGTCGCGAAGCTCGCCGTTGACGGGATCGGGGCGCCGGCATTGCACGTCGATGTGCTCGAGACCGAGCCCGCTGATCGTCGGCGCCAGCCGCCGGGCGAGGGCCTTGATGTCGCTGAGGCGGAGCAACACCGGCGGCCAGACGTGCAACAAGATGCGGTTCCAGTAGAGGCGCCGCTCCGGTGGCAGCGGTGCTTGGAAGCGGCGGATGCCGGCGATCGCCTCGAGCAGCACTCGCTCGAGCTGGGGCAGCGCCACCGTTCGGTTCTCGCTGTCGCGCAGGGTGGTCAGGTCGCGAACCTCGGCGAGGGCGAACAGCCGCTCGTCATCCGGATTGGCGCGCGCCCGGGCTCGGAACAGGTAGACATCTTCGCCTGCGGGCAGCCGCTCGATCGAGAAGTTGCGCAATCGCGAAAGCCGCAGCCGGGTGGCCATCAGTGGGTGCATGCCGCGCAGGAAGTCGTCCTCGCGGAACCCGTCGGGCGACCATCGGAACGTGTGGTGCCGCATCGAGCTCATGCGATCCGATCCCGGTCCAGCCCCGACCACGACGACAACGACCCGCCGCACGTTCGCCGGCAGCGACGAGGCGTCGAGCACACCCCGAAGTCGCTCGGCGAGTGCATCGGCGTCACCGAGTGGCTCGGCCGACCTCGCGTAGACATCGAGCACGATGGTGTCGTCGCTCGCCATGTTTGCTGCCGACGTCGCCGCGCTCTTCACCATGCGGCCCAGTTCGTCGATCGGGCCGCTGGCGGTGAGAACCTGCACGCGGCCGCCCTTGTCGTCGTCGGAGGCGCCGTGCAGCATCGGGTTCCCACCACCGGCGACGGCATCGAGGTCGCCGAGGGCCCGCATGCGGTAGTAACGGCGTGTCATTACTTCGAGCGCAACCAAGCGTTCGGCCTCGCTCACCCCCGACATGCGGCCGAGCAGGAGCGGCGCCAGCGACAACGGGCATACGACCAGGGCCTGGACGTGCTCGGCGTGCGCAGTGGCTGCGGGATTGGCCCCGAGCGCGGCCAAATGGTTTTCCATGGCGGCGAGCTCGACGAGTCGAGCGCGCTCCAGTACCGGCTCGTCGAATTGGTGAAACTGCACATCGCGGGCGAGGTCGGCGATCACTGGATAGCCGTGCACAGTGGCAGCGATGAGATGCACGAGGCACTCGCGCAGGGCGTCACCCGACGTCCCGGAGAGTGGTTCGACTGCGTGCAGCCAACGCTCCAGCACAGCGACGATGACCGGCAACTGGGTTGTCACGCGCTGCTGCGACTGGAAGATCCAGTACAGCGCGTCCTGCAGCGCGGGCCGACGCTCGAGCGATCGCACCCCGTAGTGAGCGAGCGCCCGCCGGAGATCCGTGGCGAACCTTCGGGGCAAGCCTTCGCGCTCGGCGTCGAGTGAGCGGAGGTAGGCGAAGAAGTGTTCTTGCGGGCTGCGCACTCGAATCTCGTGATCGCCCTCGTCGTGCTGGCTGCGGAAGAGCAACCGCAAGTCGGCGAACAGTGTCACCATGCGGATCTCGCGCTGCACGACCTCTGAGTCGGCGCCGAGCGAGAAGCAGACGTCGGCCCAATCGTCCACCGAGGCACGGGCATCGGCCGGGTCGACGTCGTACCCGAGCAGCAGATTGCTGAGTGTGAGCAGGTTGGAGTCGCAGCGCTCGACGGGAGCGCTGCGCGGACGGGCGACCGGTTCGGGCAGCTGGAGCGTCGTTGTCGATGCCTCCGCAATCGGAGCGGCCGCGGTCGGAGCGTCTTGGTTGGCTTCGAGTCGGACGAGGATCGCCCTGGCAGGAACGTGCACGTTGGGGCTCGCCGACACTTGGCGCACTCGGCCAGCAGTTTGCGCGGTCACGACGGTTTCGAGCTTCATGCTCTCGACGACCACCACAGCATCGCCAACCTCGACTTGGTCGCCGGGCGCCACGGATACCGACACCACGACACCCGGCATCGGGGAACGGATGACGCTGCCGTCATCCGCAACGAAGAGATGGGCGCCACCGTCGACCTCGACGTCATGATGCGTTCCTGTGGTCGTGGACACGACGCGGTATTCGTGCCCGTCGACCGTCATTCGGCTCTCGAACTTGCCCATGCGGCGCAGGTCGATGTCGGCGTACCCGTCGCCGAGGCGTACGCGGTATCGGAGGGGTCCGGTGCGCGACACATCGAGCACGTATCGACCGCCGCGATGGCGGAGCTCGACCCGTCGCGACATGTCGCCGGCCGTTTGCGGGCGTCCGCGTCGGCTCCAGGAATAGAAGTTGACATGGGCGGCCATCAACTCGATGTCGTAGCAGTCGATTGCCGCCACCAGCAGGGCGAGCACCGCGTCGGGCCGCCCCGGCGACTCATCGCCCGCCGAGTCGGTCGATGGGGGTGACAGCTGGCGAAGCAGAGACCCCCGGTTCGTGGCACCACCCTCGACCACGACGACTGTTTGGTCGAGTGCTCGTCGTAGCCGCACAACCGCTTCATCCCGGTCGCGCCCCCACACGGTGAGGGTGATGATCGCGCCGTGACCGCGGCACGTCAGGCTGTCGCCCTCGGTGACACTCCGGTCAACTCGCACGCCGGGCCCACCGGGCAGGCGCAGCAACGCGACAGTTCCCTGAGCGAGCGGCATGTGCCGGTCGGCGTCCTCAGCACGCACGTGCACTGTGATCGCATGGCCGGTCGCAACCGTAGGGGATTCGTCGAGGCGACCTCCGTCGGCAACGTGGAGCTGGAGCTTCACCAGATCGATCCCGGTAGTCATCTCGGTGACGGCGTGCCCATCGTCGAGTCCCGGTCGCACACCGACGAGCGACCAGGCGTCGCCCTCCTCGACGAGGAACAGGACCGAGCACGCACCCGGGTCGGTTGCTGCGGCAAGGACGCGACGAGCTTCGTCGCGAAGGACTCGATCCATCGTTGGCGTGAGCCGAGCCGACTCGACCAGCGAAGTGCGCTCACACATGCCGACAACCACCCCGCTGCCGTCGCGATCGGTGACGGCGTGAACCTCGATGAGGTGCGTACCCTCGGCCATCACGGCGCGTCGCAAACCGTTGATCTGGTCTGCGGACAATGGAACCGACGCCGCCCCGATGCGTCGGATCCCGAGGCGCTCGCAGCAACTGGCGAGCACAGGGCGCGCTTCCACCGTGCCTGCGCCGTCCCAGACGGCGTCGATGGCCGCCGCCGAGAGAGCGTGTTCGATGGACGCCGCGTCGGTCCAGTCGTCGCCGGCGACGAGCACGGCCTCATCCGCTTCGCGGACCCACAGGCTGCCGGCATCGTCGTGCGTGTGCAGGGCGATGACCGCAAGATCACGCCTGCGCTCGAGGCAGTACTCGCGTGCA
>JANPOJ010000389.1:0-11045 GCA_031427935.1 Ilumatobacteraceae bacterium
GATCCGTTCTCCCGACACGCTGCAACGGTAGGGGCAGGGTGAGGGTGGATCGAGGCGATCTGGCCGAGTTCTGGCCGTCCGCTCACCTGTAACCGCCCAGGTGCTGGCCGGCCCACTCGTACGGTCGATCCCATCACCAATCGAATGTCAGCTCAGGAGATGCCCATGCGTCCCAATCCCTTGCTTCTCACGGGGCTCGCCGTACTCGCGCTCGTGACCACCGGATGTGGTGGAAGCTCGAACAGTTCAGTCACGAGCACCGAGCATGGAGCCACAGCAACACTTCCAGCGACGTCGACGTTGCCAGCGACGCCGTCCCCGTCAACTACAACGACGTTGCCACTGAAGTCGTCCCTGCCGGCTACGTCGACACTTCCAGTGACGTCGACGCTGCCACTCGGCGCAGTGGATCCGAATGCACCCGAGGTCGTCGAGCCCGGCGACATTCCCGACAACCAGGTGTTCGTCACCTTCTCGTCGCCTGACGGAACGTTCTCGGTCGACGTCCCCGAGGGGTGGGCCCGAACCGAACGCGACAATGTCGTCACGTTCACCGACAAGTACAACTCGGTGAGCATCCAGTCGATGCCTGCGTCGTCGACCCCGACGATCGACTCCGTCACGGCTCAGAACCTCACCGACGTCTCCCTAGACCCCACGTTCGCATTGGTCGACGTGACCACGGTGACCCGTCAGGCCGGGGATGGGGTGCGCGCCGTGTACGAGATCGGCAGCGCGCCGAACGAGGTGACGGGAAAGAAGGCGTTGCTCGAAGTCGAGCGGTACGTCTTCTTCCACAACGGCACCTTGGTCGTCCTGACGCTCTCGGGAGCAAAAGGCGCTGACAACGTTGACCCCTGGAAGACCGTCAGCGACTCGCTCACGTGGATCTGAACCTCGAGGCGGTCGACCTGTATCGCTTCTACCACGTCGGCGACGACGAGACACTGGCCTTGCGCGGGGTGTCGTTGCAGCTGCAGCCTGGGGAGATCGTGGCCGTGACCGGTCCGTCGGGATCCGGAAAGTCGACGCTTCTGGCCTGCCTCGCAGGGCTCGACGAGCCCGACGGTGGGCGCGTTCGCATTGGCGGCGAGGTGATGTCTCGACGTTCGGAGGCACAACGCGCCGAGCTACGGCGTCGCCGCGTCGGGATGCTGTTCCAGACTGGCAATCTTCTCGACCACCTCAATGTCGAGCAGAACGTCGTGCTGACCCAGCGACTTGCCGGACGAGTCGACTCCGACCGGGTGGCGGACGTTCTGACGGCGGTTGGTCTTGCCGACCGCGCTGGGGCAATCCCTTCGACGCTGTCGGGTGGCGAGATGGCCCGTGCCGGCCTCGCCGTCGCGCTGGCGAACGACCCGATGGTCATCCTGGCCGACGAGCCGACGGGCGAGCTCGATGAGGTTTCGGCAGCACGCATCATGACGCTGCTTCGCAACAGGGCCGACGCCGGCGCAGCAGTCCTGATCGTCACGCACAACGCCGGTGTGGCGGCCGCTGCGGACCGCGAAGTGATGCTGCTCGACGGGAAGTTGGTCCGATGACCGAGACGGCCGTGGTACGCGCCCGCGGCGTGGCGCGCACCTTTGGAACGGGGCCGACCGCGATCGTTGCCGTGCATGGGGTGTCGTGCGAGGTAGGTGCCGGGGAACAGGTGGCGCTGACCGGCCCATCCGGGTCCGGGAAGACCACCTTGCTGCATCTCCTGGCCGGGCTGGACCTTCCGACAGCAGGCACGGTCGACTGGCCGGCACTCGGTGACATCGGCGACCTTCGACCGGGACCGATCGCTGTCGTCTTTCAAGTAGCGAGCCTCCTCCCGCCACTTGATGTCGTCGAGAACGTCGCACTACCGCTGCTCTTGCAGGGCGCTGCTCGCAATGTGGCACGAGCTGTTGCGATCGCTGCGCTCGAGCGACTCGGACTCGAATCGCTGGCGTCGAGACTGCCCGAGGAACTGTCGGGTGGGCAGGCGCAACGCGTTGCCGTCGCCCGGGCCCTTGCCGGCCATCCGCGCCTGATCCTGGCCGACGAGCCCACCGGCCAACTCGACCATGCCAGTGGTGCGGTGGTGATCGACGCACTGATCGAGGCCGCCATAGCCATCGAGGCCGCACTGATCGTCAACACCCATGACCCGGCGATTGCCGATCGACTCGAGATCAGGTGGTCGATGGCAAGTGGCCGCCTCTCGCAGAAGGCCGCGACATCGTGTTGATCAGTCGTCAGTTGAACGGCATCCGCCTGCAAGTCTCGTGGATCCGCGGGTTGCTCCGCCACCGAACGGGACGGTTCATGGCCACGGCCGTCGGTGTCGCCCTGGCGGTCGGGCTACTCGCGTCGCTGGGTTCATTCGTCGCCGCATCGAAGGCAACCATGACACGTCGGGCGATCGACACCGTCGCGGTCGATTGGCAGGTTGAAGCGCAACAAGGCGCAGACCCGACGACCGTCGCCTCGCAGGTCGCCGCCACGAACCACGTCGCTGCCTCGGAGACGGTGCTCTTCGCGTCCACGAATGGGTTCGAGTCGTCCAAGGGCGGCACGACCCGAACCACCGGCGTGGGGCAGGTACTCGGAATCGGCGACACCTATCGGACCACGTTTCCCGGCCAGCTCCGCGACCTTGCAGGCGCTGGCAACGGGGTGCTGTTGTTCCAGCAGACCGCTGCCAACCTGGGCGCTGTGCCCGGTGACGTGGTCAGCGTTGCCCGCGCCGGATTGCCTCCCGTGACCCTGACGGTTGCAGGGATCATCGATCTGCCGCAGGCCGATTCGCTGTTCCAGCGTGTCGGCGCCCCGCTGGGGGCACAGCCACAAGCACCGCCTGACAACGTGCTCATCGTTCCGACGTCGGTATGGCATGACCTGTTCGATCCACTCGCTGTGTCACGTCCCGACCTCGTCCGAACGCAGGTGCACGCTCGTCTCGATCATCGGCTCGCCGACGATCCGGCTGCCGCGTACAGCGACGTTGCCAGCCAGGCGCGCAACCTCGAAGTGAAGCTTGTCGGCGCTGGCCTGGTCGGTGACAACCTCGGCGCGACCTTGTCCGGTGCCCGCAGCGATGCGTTGTACGCGCAGGTGTTGTTCCTGTTCCTGGGAGTCCCGGGTGCCGTGCTGGCAGGACTGCTCACCGCCGCAGTCGCCGCGGCAGGTCGGGATCGTCGTCGACGAGAGCAAGCGTTGCTGCGGACGCGGGGTGCCACGACTCGACAGCTCATCGGTCTCGGTACCGTCGAGGCGGTGATGGTCGGCATCGTCGGCTCCGCGCTCGGCCTCGGCCTCGCGTTGGTCGTCGACCACGTTGCCTTCGGAAGCGCGAGATTCGGCGCGACCGCCGCGGCGGCGATCGGGTGGTCTGCGGTGGCGGTGCTCGGCGGCCTCGTCATCGCCGCTGCGAGCATCGCCGTTCCGACCCGACGCGACGCACGTGATCTGACGGTTACCTCGGCGAGGCGAGCTGTCGGACGCGCCGCAAGTCCGCGCTGGATGCGATGGCGCCTTGACCTCGCGCTGCTTGGTCTCTCGATGGTGGTCTTCTGGCTCACATCGCGCAACGGGTACCACCTTGTGCTGGCAGTCGAAGGTGTGCCGACGATCTCCGTCAGCTACTGGGCCTTCGCCGGCCCCGCACTGCTGTGGGTCGGAGCAGGCCTGTTCTGCTACCGGGTCGCCAGCGTCATCGTCGGCCGTGGTCGCTCGTTCCTCGGCGCGTTGCTTCGACCGCTGGCCGGTGGGTTGTCCGACACTGTTGCCGCGAGCATGCAGCGCCAACGCCATCTGATCGCCCGTGGTGCAGCGCTCGTCGCGATCACGATTGGGTTCGCCGCGTCGACCGCTGTGTTCAATGCCACGTACCGCCAGCAGGCGGAAGTCGACGCCGTCCTGTCGAACGGCGCGGACGTGACTGTGACCACCTCGCCGGGGACGATCGTGTCACCAACATCGCCGTCGGCGCTCGCCATCGCCGCGACCAATGGCGTTGTCCACGTCGAACCGCTCCAGCATCGCTTCGCCTATGTCGGCGCGGACCTCCAAGATCTGTACGGCGTTGACACCTCGACCATCGTTCGGGCAGGCCGGTTGCAAGATGCCTACTTCCAGGGAGGCACGGCACGCGAGCTGATGGCAACACTCGGCGCACAGCCAGACAGCCTGCTCGTGTCGGCCGAGACGGTCCACGACTTCCAGCTGCTGCCGGGCGATGCCCTGACCCTTCGTCTGCAGAATGGAGCGACCAAGGCCTATGTCGATGTTCCGTTTCACTACGTCGGTGTCGCCAAGGAGTTCCCGACAGCGCCTCACGACAGCTTTCTCCTGGCGAACGCGGACTACGTCGCGTCGATGACGCGCAGCGATGCCGTCGGGGCATTCCTGGTCGACACGGCGTCGAACGATGGTGCCCGTGTTGCCGAGTCACTCAGGCAACAGATCGGAACCACAACAATCGTGACCGACATCGCCAGCAGTCGCAAGATCATCGGGTCCAGTCTGACGGCCGTCGACCTCGATGGGCTGACGAGGGTGGAGCTCGGCTTCGCCCTTGCACTCGCGGCTGCGGCGACCGGGCTGACGCTCTGGCTCGGTCTCGCCGAGCGGCGCCGAACGTTCGCCATCGCGACGGCACTCGGGGCCAACCGACGCCAACTGGGCGGATTTGTGTGGGCAGAAGCGGGCGTCATGACGCTCATCGGTCTCACCAGTGGTTCAGCGGTGGCGTGGATTCTCTCCAACATGCTGGTCAAGGTCCTGCGCGGAGTCTTCGACCCGGCGCCGGCGTCGCTTGCCGTGCCATGGTCATACCTCGGTGTCGTGCTGGTCGTCGCGACCGTCTCGACTGCGGTGGCAGGTCTTGCCGCGATCCAGAGTGCGCGCAAACCTCACATCGAAATGCTGCGCGATCTGTGACCACGCACCACGGCGGACCAGTCCGTCGTAGGGTGATTGGGTGAACCGCCGGGTCGTTGTCGTCGAGGACGACGAGTCCATCGGTCGGGCGGTCCGCGAGTCGTTGGAGTCACACGGCTACCTGGTGCAGTGGTGCCAGGACGGCGCATCGGCGACTGCCGCCATCGAACACGCGGTGCCCGACCTGGTGTTGCTCGATGCCGGTTTGCCCGACATCGACGGCTTCACATTGTGCCGATGGCTGCGCGCGCAACACCGCGACTTGCCGATCGTGCTGGTCACCGCGCGAGACGCCGAGATCGACATCATCGTCGGTCTCGATGCCGGGGCGAGCGACTATGTGACCAAGCCATTCTCGATGAACGTGCTGCTTGCACGTGTTCGCGCGCACCTGCGGACTGTCGGATCGGCTGACGAGGACACGCCGCTCGAGTTCGGTTCGCTGCGTGTGGATCCGGCCGCCTACGTGGTCACCGTCGATGGTGAACCGGTCGAGTTGCGTCGGCGCGAATTCGAGTTGCTCGTGGTCCTCTGTCGTCAGGCGGGCAGGGTGGTGACGCGCGAGCGCTTGCTTGCCGACGTCTGGGACCTGCACTGGGAGAGCTCCACCAAGACCCTCGACATGCATGTGATGACGCTGCGCCGCAAGCTGGGCGCGGCAATCGAGATCGCCACCGTTCGTGGGGTCGGCTACCGGTTGGTGACGCCGTGAGGCGGCGCATCACCGAAGCGATCGTGGGCGTGTCGGCGTTGATCCTGTTGGTCCTCGGTGTGCCGCTGGCCCTGGCGGTGCACCACTCAGTGCTCGACTCGGAGGTCGTCGAGCTCCAAGCCACGGCGGCGCGAACACTGACTGAGATCGACCTGCCGCTCGACTCGTCGCAACTCGCAGCGGTCAGCGGCGAGCCCGACGCTCCACCTCCGTTCGGCGTCTACAGCCCCGGTGGAGCGCTGCTGTTCGGCGATGGACCGAAGGTTGCCGATGCCGCCGTGCGCCGCGCCCTTTCCGGAACCCCAGCTTCAACGACCGACGGTCAGATCGTTGTCGCCACTCCGATCACCAATGACACCAACGAGCGTGTCGTGGGAGTGCTGAGGCTGACCGAATCTCTCGCTGGCGCAAACCATCGGGCACGGATCGCCTGGCTCGAGATGGGAGGAACTGCGCTTGCCGCGCTGGCCCTCGGGTGGCTCGTGGCGAACCGGCTGGCTCGTCGCCTGTCGAGGCCCGTGACCGACCTGGCCGCTGCCGCTGCCCGTATCGGCGACGGCGGCGGTGCCATCCAGCAGCCACCGCCGTCAGGTATCGCCGAGATCGATACGCTGGCCGCGGCGCTCTCCGACAGCTCCGAGCGTGTCCACGACGCGCTCGCTCGAGAGCGGCGGTTCAGTGCCGACGTATCGCACCAACTGCGTACACCCCTCACAGCGCTACGCCTTCGGCTCGAAGCGGCAAGCGACGACACCGACTGCGCTGCCATCGAGCCGGCGCTCGCCGACCTGGCGCGCGTCGAGGAGACCGTCGAGCACCTGTTGGCCTACGCACGTGATTCGATACCGGCGACCTCGAGTGTTCAACTCGACGTCGTCGTCCAGGGTGCTGCCGAGCGGTGGACAGAACGCGCTGCACATCGAGGTCGGCTGTTGCAGGTTGCCACTTCCGAGCCGATTCGCACCCGCGGATCGGCGACATCGATCGAGCAGATCCTCGACGTCCTCGTCGACAACGCCATCAAGCATGGTCGGGGCGGCATCGTCATCACCGAACGCCGCATCGCCGGAGGCGCGGCAGTCGACGTGACCGACGATGGGTCGAGCATCGAGCCAGACGATGGCGAGCGGATCTTTCATCGCGGTCATGGCGATCATCATGGAATTGGGCTGGCGCTCGCTCGGTCGATCGCAGAGGCCGAAGGTGGGCGCCTCGTGCTGGCTCATCATCGCCCGACGACCTTCTCGCTGATCCTTCCCCACCCCGATCAGTTCGAGGAGGAGTGCTGAACGCCAGCCGCAACCGCCACGACCGCGGCATGAGCCAGGGCGATCACTGCGGCGAGGGTCGCGAGGCCGATCCGTGATTCCTTGATCTGATGGGCGAGTTCGGTGAGGTCGAGCACCGTGAACGCGAGCGCAAACCCTGCAATTGCCAGCACGGCGACCCGTTTCTTGGTGCGCCAGGCCAGCAGTGCGAGTGCAACAGACGCAGTCACGGCAACGATGGCCAAACCGGTCGACTCCAGGTTGATGCCGAGGACTGTCTCGGCCGTCCGCTCGACACTGGTCGACGGCTCGACACCCTTGGCGGGCGCTTCGGCCGTCTCGTCACTGCCTTCGACCTGCGTGGTCACTACCGCATCCTGATGATCGGTGTGGGCGTCGGCGACGTGACGTTCGGCGGCCACTCCCACGACGAAGAGCATGGCCGCGCCGACCAGCAGGAGGCTCAGCAGCCAATGCGGTCGTGAGCGGTCGCCGGGGGTCACCAGCCGAGGGTAAACCCTCGACTCGACTCCAATGTCAAGAGAAGATGTCAGAAGAAAGGTTTCCGCCGCCGCATCGCCACGTCAGCGGTACGTCAGGGCGATTCGTCACGTCGAGGCTCGATCCGAGGGCGGATCGACACATGTGGATGTCCGCACCGACCCTTCCTCGGATCGACTCATCGACGTGAAAGCCAGCGGTGGCAGCATCAACGTGAGGTACGCCAACGTTTGACCGAGCCCGTTCTTGGGTAAAGCAGCGGAAATGACGGTCGCCGAAACTCGACCCGAGTCGATTGCTGCTTTGCGTTCAAGCGCCTTCGATCGGCTGGGCGCCTGCGCTGCGGTGATCGATGGACACGGTGCCATCCTCGACACGAACGAGGCATGGCGCTTGTTCGCCCACCTCAACGGTGGTTCGACAGCAACGACGGGTCCTGGTACCAACTACCTGTCGGTGTGCGACCGGTCTGCGACCCCCGCGGCGATCGCCGTCGCTCACGGCCTCCGCCAGATCCTCGAGGGCAATCGTGACCGATTCGAGTTCGAGTATCCGTGCCCGTCACCGATCGAGGACCGGTGGTTCATACTCAGCGCGTCGTCGGCGCCGGTTGATGCCGGCGCCGGCGCTGTGCTCTTTCACGTCGACATCACCGCTCGCAAACTGATGACGGATCGCCTCGTCGAGCTCGCCGAGACGGACACGTTGACCGGTCTTCCCAACCGTCGCGCTGCGACCCGATTCATCGGGCAGCAATTGGTCCTGGCCCGCACGCGAGACCGACCCGTGTGGCTGCTCTACTTCGACATCGACGACTTCAAGGACGTCAACGACCGATACGGCCACCACGCCGGTGACGATCTGCTGTCCAAGGTGGCGGCGAGGACGACCAGGGCCGTTCGCCACCAGGATCAGCTCTGCCGGCTCGGTGGTGACGAGTTCGTGCTGGTGTGCCCGGGCCTTGGTCAGCCGCAAGCCATGGTCCTGGCCCAGCGCCTGCGGTCGGTGATGTCGGAGCCCTTTCAGATCGACGCCACCGAGGTGTTGAGCGGTATCTCCGTCGGTGTTGCCTCGAGCCGAGCCGAGTCGACGGTCGACTCGCTGTTGCAGGCCGCTGACGCCAACATGTACGAGGACAAGCGTCGACCGAGCCGGAAGAATGCCGGCATCGCCAGCGTTGCGTGGCACGAGGCACGTCCCCCCGGGTTCCCGATGTGGGAGTCACCTCCTCCGTACGACTTCGTCCACCATGCGCTGGGTCTCCGCACCGATGTCGCCGATGCCGTAATCGTCACGGACCTCGAAGACTTCCGGGTCCAGAGCTTCAATCGCGCCGCGGAAGAGCTCTATGGCTGGAGCAACTCCGAGGTCGTCGGCCGACCGTTGAACGAGGTCAATACATGGGTCGGTTCCGAGCGGCAGCGCTTGCGTGCCGATCGGCAACTGCACACCGAGGGGCGTTGGCACGGGCCGCTCTCTGTGCGAAGCCGTGACGGCTCCACCATCCAGTTGCTCGGGTCGACCACGTTGGTCCGTGACGACAGCGGTAGAGCTATCGGCGCGGTCATGGTCAATCGGCCGGTCCTCGGCAACGTACGCCCGCACACCGGCCGGCGGGTCGACCCGGCCGTGGCGGCGCAGATCAAGCAGGCGACGACGAACAGCGAGTTCGTTGTTCACTACCAACCGGTCGTGCAGCTCGCCGATCGGGTCGTGGTCGGCGTCGAAGCGCTGGCGCGGTGGCAACACCCGAAGCGTGGTCTGCTACCGCCCGACGAGTTCATCGACGATGCGGAACGCTCCGGACACATCATCGAGCTCGGTCAGAACGTGCTGCAGCTCGCCTGCCGTCAGGCCAGAGAATGGCTCGACGCGGGCGAAGACCTCTACCTCGCCGTCAACCTGTCCTGCGTGCAACTGTTCGACGACCGGTTGCCCGACCGACTCGCCGAAACCCTCGCGGCGACCGGCCTGCCCGCCGGCAAGCTGTGGCTGGAGATCACCGAGACGTCTCTCGTGCAGGACCTCGACAAAGCGACGCGGAGCCTGCACACGATCCGCGACCTGGGCGTGTCGATCTCGATCGATGACTTCGGGACCGGATGGGCCAGCCTGACGTACCTCCGACAGTTCCCCGTGAACGCGCTGAAGATCGATCGCCTCTTCGTGGCCGGGCTCGGGCTGCGCACGCGCGACGCGGCGATCGCGCACTCGATCATCTCGCTTGCCGACGAGCTCGGCATTGCAGTTGTCGCCGAGGGCATCGAGACCGCTGATCAAGCTGCCGCACTCGTGGACTTGGGCTGCAAGTTCGGTCAGGGCTTTCTGTTCGGTCGTCCGGAACCGGCCAGCCTGAAGCCAGGGTCGCGACCTCCGACCGTCATCTGACACCGCCGATCTGAGCGTCGGTCTGGGCAACGCACCAATCCCACAACTCGCGCCGTCGCAGTGGCGTGTCGGATCGCACGGTCGACGGCAGTCGATGGATCTTGCGCCGGCGACGGTCGAGCCAGAAGTCCCCGCTGCTCCGAAGTGGCTCGCCATCATCGGCGGCCAGCCACACCAGCGTGTCGGCGCCCTCCGCCGGTGTCCGCAGCAGCGGTCGCATCACCCGCCGAAACTGCGGGAGCGCCGCGGCGACGCCAGGGGTGTCGGCCCAACCGGGATGCAGGGCATGGAACACCACAGCCGAGCGGTCGACCCGATGCGCCCACATCTCGTTGAGGGTCACCTGCCCCCGCTTGGCCCTCGCGTACTGCTCGCTGCCCCGGTATTCAGCGGCGGTCATCTGCAGGTGCTCGACCGACAACGGCGCTGTGTACATCCCGCCCGACGACATCGTCAGCACTCTCCCCGGCGAGACGCCTGCAAGTGCGGGTAGCAGCAGGCTGGTCAGCAGGAAGGGCCCGAGCACCTGGCTGGCGATGGTCGACTCGATGCCGGCAGTGTTCACCGAGCGGTGGCCGCTGAGTGCCCCGGCGTTGTGCACGAGCACGTCGATCGTGGGGTGGTCCTCCAACAGTCGACCGGCCATTGATCGCACTTGGTCGAGCTCGCCCATGTCGGCGCAGGCGACGGTCAGGGCCGCTGAACCGGTGCGTCGCGCGATCTCACGGCGCACGCGGTCGGCCTTCGCTGCATCGCGCCCCGAGATCACGACGTGCGCACCGAGATCCGCGAACTGCTCGGCGGCCTGGCGACCGAGCCCCGAGGTTGCGCCCGTCACGACAATGGTGCGGCCGGTGAGGTCGTAGGTTGCCGTATCGGTCCAATGCTCGAGACGGGACCGCAACTGGTATCCGATCTTGGTGAAGCTCGGAACGATGGGCGCCTCCATCAACGAGTCGACCACGCCCGCAACGTTCACGAGGCGACCACTTCGCCGGCGAGCGCAACGACCAGCCCTCGCGCAGCGCGGTCACCGATGCGCTTGAACATCGGCTTCAACGCGAAGTCTGCAAATCGGAGCGGGCCGTTCAGCCTGAGCTCGGCGTCGTAGGTCACCAGGCAACCCGAAGCAGCGTCCGCGTTGATCGAGACCCGGTCGATCGAGGTCAGCATCCGGCTGCGTGCCTCGATCACGACCAGACGGGGTTCGTCATACTGCTTGGTGGCGTATCGCAGCGTCATCTCACCACGACCGGATGCCA
>JANPOJ010000390.1:0-24814 GCA_031427935.1 Ilumatobacteraceae bacterium
TCCTGATTCGCCCAAAACACGACCTTGTGGCCGGTTTTTGGCATAGTCAAGCGAAGCGTAATAGCCGGCTAAACCCAACATCGTTGCTGCCGTTCCCACGCCAATGCGCGCTTTGTTCACTCCGACCAAGCGCAGCGGCGACACCGGGCCGGTCGCCGCACCACGGCTCCAGGCGATCAGGGCGCCGCCACGGACGACGAAACCGCGGGTGGGCACGTCGGTCCACACCGACGACGGGTCGGCGGGTTCGAAGCCGGCAGCCATCAGGCGGTCGCTCGCAGTGGAGACGACGTGCCAGGGCGAGGGGGAGGCCGCGAGGAAGGCGATGAGGTCGTCGAGCTGGGTCATCGGTCGCCTTGGAACAAGCCCATCGGCAGCCTCGTACCGCGCAGGTGCGATGTCTCGTTGACCGTCACGATGGTCCGTTCGCCGCCACGGGCAGCGGCGACCCGGTTGATGCTGGTGTAGTTGGGATAGAAGAACCCACCACGAGGCGTCACCAGGCCGAGCACGTGGCTGAGATAGCTGTTGATCACGCCCCCATGGCACACCACAGCGATGCACTGGCCCGGGTGGGCGTCGATCAACGACTCCACGGTGCTCACGACGCGAGCCCGGAACTCGGTCGACGATTCCTCATCGGTGTCCCATTCACCTGCGAGCATGGCGTGGTATCGCGGGTCGTTTGCTGCTTTGAGCTCCTCGGTGGGGATGTAGTCGGGCGACAGCCGGTCGAACTCCGCCACACCGTCACAGAGCTGCACCTCGAGGCTGTGATGGGCGGCGATCGCCAACGCCGTTTGGTGGGCACGGCGCAGCGGACTGGCGTAGATTGCATCAAGATGCTCCGAGGACAGGTACGTTGCCACATGCTCGGCCTGGGCCCGGCCGTCGGCGGACAGCTCCGGGTCTGCGGGACCATCGATCAATTCCCGACGGATCGGCAAGGCGTGACGAACCAGCAGCAACTCCATGGCCCTCTAGCTAATCAGGCATGAACGCGCGAACGAAGATCGTGGCCACGTTGGGCCCCGCCAGTGACCCGCCCGAGGTCCTCGATGCGATGCTCCTCGCAGGGGTCGATGTCGTGCGCCTCAATCTCAGCCACGGCCATCTCGACGAGCACATCGCCCGGCTCCACGCCGTCCGCGAGGCTGCTGCCCGGACCGGAACCGTCGTCGCCGTGCTCGCCGACCTACCTGGTCCCAAGGTGCGTGCGGCCCCGTTCCCCGCCACCGGGGTCGAGTTGGCTGCAGGGTCGCTGGTCACGATGGTGACCAATGCCGACACGAGCTCCGACGTCGTGATCGGCGTCGACTACGACACGTTGTTGAGCGACCTCCACATCGGCGACCGGATCGTCATCGGTGATGGCGCGATCACACTGAGGGTCGACCGTGTGACGGCCAGCGGCGCCGAGTGCCAGGTGCGCAGCGGTGGGCACACTCAGGGACGTCCCGGCGTGCACCTCCCGTCCGAGCGGCTGCGCATCCAGGCGCCCACTCCGGAAGACCTCGTACTGGCCGATGCCATGGCCGCAGAAGGCGTGGACTTCCTCGCGGTGTCGTTCGTTCGCGGCGCCGACGATCTCGACGAGGTGCGCGCCGCGGTCGCTCCGCGCAGGATCCGCCTGGTGGCCAAGATCGAAACGCTGTCGGCGATCGAGCACCTCGACGAGATCATCGCGGTCTCCGACGCGGTGATGGTTGCACGGGGGGATCTGGGGATCGAGTGCCCCCTCGAAGACGTGCCGCACATGCAGAAACGCATTGTGAGGACCTGCGTCGGCGCCGGAGTGCCGGTCATCACCGCGACGCAGATGATGGAGAGCATGATCACGGCCCCGTCGCCGACCCGCGCCGAAGTCAGTGACGTCGCCAACGCCGTGTTCGATGGCACGGATGCACTGATGCTGTCGGGCGAGACCGCGATCGGAACCGATCCCGTCAATGTGGTGCGGACCATGGCCAGGGTCGCCGAGCGCGCAGAACGCGATGCCAACTACGCGCAATGGGGTGATCAGCTCGGCCGTCTGCAGCGGGCGAGCTTTCCTGACGGACCTGATCGAATCACCATGGCGATCACCCATGCAGCGGGTCTGGCAGCCACCGACGCTGCGGCGGATGCCATTCTGTGCTGCACCCGATCTGGTCGAACAGCGCTGGCGATGGCCAGGTTCCGTCCATCGGCGCGCCTGATCGGGTTGTCGCCCGACCTGACCACGGTTCGGGCGCTCGCCTTGTCGTGGGGCATCACGTCGTTGCAGGTCGACACGTACACGACCACCGACGAATTGGTGTGGCACGCCGTCGATTCCGCGGTCCACAACGGGTTGGTGCAGTTGGGTGAGACGGTCCTGGTGCTCGCCGGCGCGCCCGACCGCCCGAGTGGCGCCTCGACCGACGTGCTGCGCATCGTGCGAGTGGCGTGACTGCGTTGTGGGCCGAGGAGGCCGGCGATGTCGATCATCCGCTCGTCGTCGTCATCCATGGTTCCATGGATCGCTCTGCCGGGATGTTGAAGCTCAGTCGCCGCCTCGATACCGACTATCGAGTCCTGCGCTACGACCGACGCGGCTACGGTCGTTCGTTCCCGCACGACGGACCGTTCACGATGGATGCCCAGGTCATCGATCTCGTCGGCTTGCTGGCGGGCCGCAAGGCCGTGCTGGTCGGTCACAGCTACGGCGGCAACGTCGCACTGGCAACCGCCGATCAGCATCCTGATCTGGTGGCCGGGGTCGCCGTCTACGAAACCCCGCTGTCGTGGGAGGAATGGTGGCCCGGAACAACGGCTGGCGCCATCGCAGTTGCCGAGTCGGGCAGGCCGCAGGAGGCCGCCGAGCGCTTTCTTCGCCGCATGCTCGGTGACGAACGGTGGGAGGCATTGCCCGAGCGGTCCAGGCTCACGAGGCGCGCCGAAGGGATTGCGATGGTCGAGGAGCTGGCGGACCTGCGACGGCACCGGGCGTGGACCGCATCGCACATATTCGCGCCGGTCGTGACTGCCTTTGGGGCCGACGGGGCGCCGCACCATCGCATGGGAATGCATCACGCGGCAACACTGCTGCGCTGCCCCGTGGTGGAGCTCGCCGGCTGTCGCCACGACGCTCCGTTGAGCCATCCTGATCTGTTCAGAACCGAAGTGATCGACCCATTGATGCAGCGCGTCGGACCACCGTGGTCGGGCGATTAGGGAGCGCCCGGGACCGGCACCTTGATGTCGGACCCGAGGAACGAACAGGTCACATCGGTCGTGTCGCCGAGCAGGCCGCGGGCCTTGACCTTGTCGGCACAGCTCTGCAGCGACGACCGCTGCGTCCACACGCCGAAGGCCAAGCCACCGACGAGCAGCACGGTGATCAGCTTGGTCGTCACGTTCTTGATCACGACGGCCATCACCAGCATGAGGGCGACAAGACCCACCGCCACAGCGATTCCGATGTTCTTCGCCGAGTCGACGGTCAGAGCGGTCATGGTCGAACGATAGGCCGTAGGGTGTGCGCGTGAGTGAGCACTCGATTTCGATGCATCCGTCCGGCCCGCCGCGAACGGTGCTGCCGGCGGAGTCCGCGGCCGTCGATGAGGGGTTGCGGCAGGCGCTCGGAGTGTCGCCTTCTGATCGCCGGCCGTTGGTCGCCCAGATCGTCGCCGCCGCCAACCCGCGGTCGCTGAACGCATGGGCAGCGCTCGGCAGCCTCGGGCGCGACGAGATCGAGCGCTACTCCGCGTTCCGGGTCGGCTACCACCGCGGGCTCGACGCATTGCGGGCCAACGGTTGGCGCGGATCCGGCTACGTGCGCTGGGCCGACGAGACCAATCGCGGCTTTCTCCGGTGTCTGCGCGGCTTGCGCGAAATGGCCACAGCGATCGGCGAGCACGACGAGGCCGAACGGATCGCGGTGTTCATACAACAACTCGATCCCAGCGGCATCCCCGCCGAGGGTTGACCGAAGGCAGGTACAGCGTGCCTGGCGCTCCGATCGGTGCAGTGTTGTGTGGTGGGGCCAGCAGGCGCATGGGCTCCGACAAGGCGACGCTGCTGGTCGATGGCGTTGCGATGGCCCGACGCGTCGCCGATGTCTTGGTGGCCGCTGGGTGCTCGCCGGTGGTGACGATCGGAGGTGACCACGCTGCGTTGCATCGCCTCGGGCTCGACAATATCGATGACGAGTTTCCCGGTGAAGGCCCGCTCGGTGGTGTGCTCACCGCATTGTCGGTCGGAGGTCCGGCCGTCGTTGTTGCCTGCGATCTGCCACACCTCGGAGTCGCGACCGTCACCACGCTGATCGCGGCTCTTGACCCGCACGACGCGGCGATGGCCCGCAGCGACAGGCAGGAGCCATTGTGCGCCATCTGGTCGCAGCGTGCCGCGTCGCTGCTCCGGGCACAGTTCGAGTCGGGAGAGCGGGCCATGTATCGGGCCATCGCCGGCCTCGATATCGCCTGGGTAGCGGTGCCGGCCCGTGATCTGCGAAACGTCAACACGCCGAGCGACCTGGGAACCCTCTAACCTGCACGATCATGGCTGTCTCAGAGGTGACCATCGAGGAACTCGAATCCGCACTTCAGTCGGGCGCCACGTTGGTCGATGTTCGCGAGTCCGACGAGTACGTGGCGGGTCACGTGCCGGGCGCAGTCCTGGTGCCGCTTGCCAGCGTTCCGGCCTCACTCGCCCGGTTCTCCGCTGACTCCACCAACTACGTGATCTGCAAGAGCGGCGCCCGCAGCTACCGCGCATGCGAGTTCCTGGTCGAACAGGGTCTCGATGCCGTCAATGTCGAAGGCGGAACGATGGCATGGATCATCAGCGGGCGCGGCACGGCGGCCGGGGATCAGCCTGCGTGACGTATCGGTGGGTCGATTCCCAGTCGGAGTTCGAAGCGCTCGTCGACCGCCTGTGCACTGAGCCGCGCTACGCCCTCGATACCGAGTTCCACCGCGAGCGGACCTACTTCCCCAAGCTGGCCCTCATGCAGTTCGCCACGCCCACCGAGACGACCCTGGTGGACCCGCTGACGGTTGATCTGGGGGCAATGCGACGGTTGTTCGCCAGCGACACCATCGCCGTGTTGCATGCAGCCCAACAGGATCTCGACGTGTTGACCCACGCGTGCGGCGCCGTGCCGACGCGGATGTACGACACCCAGTTGGCATCCGGCTTCCTCGGCTACAGCACGCCGTCGCTCGTGTCGCTGCTGATGGCCGAGCTGAAGGTGTTGGCGGCCAAGGGCGATCGATTGACCGACTGGCTGCGGCGCCCGCTCACTGAGGAGCAACTGCTGTACGCCGCCGCCGACGTCGATCACCTGCTGGCCCTGCAGGACCACCTCGATCGTCAGATCGCCGAGCTCGGGCGGGCGGAGTGGGTCGCCGAGGCGTGCGAGGAGCTGCGACAGCGACCGACGTCGGGCACCGATCCCAGCCAGGCGTGGCTCCGGATCAAGGACGTGCGCATGCTCAAGCCTCGAGCACGTGGTGTGGCCAGGGCGATCTGCGAGTGGCGCGAACGGCGGGCGATGTCGGTCGACGTGCCCGTGAGGCAGATCCTTCCCGATCTCGCGGTCCTGGGCATTGCTCAGCGCCAGCCGAAGACCACCCACGATCTTGTCCAGGCCCGCGGCGTCGAAGAGCGGCACAGCAGGGGCACTCTCGGCAAGGAGATCCTCGACGCTGTCGCCGATGGCCAGCGCAGCGACGTCGACCTCCCGGCTCCCGATGGCGAGGACCTCGACCGGCACTTGCGTCCGGCGGTAGCGCTGGTGTCGGCGTGGATGGCCGATCTGGCCCGGAAACAGCGTGTCGACACGACCCTGTTGGCGACACGCGCCGACCTCGTGTCGCTGCTGCGGGGAGATTCTGACGCCCGCCTGCTGCAGGGGTGGCGCGCCGAACTGGTCGGCGACGGCATCCAGCGGCTCGTGCAGGGCAAGGCCGGGCTGACGTTCGACGGCCGTGGTGGCTTGCGCCTGATCGACGTGGCCGGCGCCGTCTGACTCCACCTGGGCCGGCTACGTGCGAGCGGCCCTGCGCAACTTGGCCCACAGCTTGTCGAAGGCCTCGCTGACATCGGTGGATCGGGCCCCGAACGAGTGGACCGCACGGCGTTCGCCGATCGCCTGATTGACGATCACTCGCTGCGGAACCGATGGTTGCCAGATCGTCTTGCGCCCGACGATGCGGGCAAGTTCGTCGTAGCGCCGATCCGCTTCGCCACTGATCGCCGGGACCTTGTTGACGATCACCCCGGCCAGTTCGAGATCGGTGTTGTGCGCGTTCCAGACGTCGTCGATCGCATCGGCGACCGCCCCGATGCCTCGCAGCCCCAGCGCGGCGGGCTCGACGACGATCACCGCCAGATCGGCGGCGATCAGCCCGCTCATGGTCAGGTTGCCCAGTGAGGGAGGGCAATCGATCAGCACGGCGTCGTAATCGCCTGCCACCCGGTGCAGCGCACGGCGCAGACGCTCGGGTGAGCCGGTCTCGTGCTCCTGCAGGCTCCGTGAGGACGGCACCAGGTCGACCTCGGGGCCCCAATGGGAGGCAACCACAGGGAGGTGGGCATTCGCAGCGGCGATGACATCGGCCGCTGACGACAGTTCGTCAGCTGGATCATGCCCGAGGACCCACGTGCTCGAACCCTGTGGATCGAGGTCGACGACCAGCACCCGATGCCCTGCGCTGGCCGCTGCCGAGGCCAGGCCCAGCGTGACGGTGGTCTTGCCGACACCGCCTTTTTGGTTCACGAGTACTGCGATTCGACCCATTCCGGCCATCGTGCCACAACGGGCATGACGGGTGACACCCGCTACCTGGGAGGATGCCGCATGTTGCGGCCGCAAGCAGGTAGAGTGGCATCCAATGTCAACTCTCTAGGTTCGGGAGCCCTACCGTGAAGAAGGGTCGTCATCGCCGCTTCGAAGAAGCGCGAAAGCTGAAGCAAGCTGGTCCCAGTGCATTCGATCTGGGATTCGGAAGCAACGATCATCATCAACCAACTCAAGACGACGAGTACGCCGCGCTTGCGGAGAAGTACGGCGTCACGTTCGACGACGATGAAGAAGACGAGTCCGAAGACTGAACCTCGGGACGCTGGCATTGTCCGCCTCAACACCCCCCTGATAGGTCATGTCTACTTCTCTTCGAAACGTTGCCCTGATTGCCCATGTTGACCATGGCAAAACCACTCTTGTCGATGCGCTCCTGCGCGCTACCGGGACCTTCGCGGCCCACCAGGCGGTGGTCGATCGTGTCATGGACTCCAACGACCAGGAGCGCGAGCGCGGCATCACCATCTTGGCCAAAGCAGCGTCCATCACCTGGAAGGGCGTCAAGATCAACCTCGTCGACACACCTGGGCACGCCGATTTCGGTGGCGAGGTCGAACGAGCCCTGACGATGGTCGACGGCGTGTTGTTGCTCGTCGATGCCGCCGAGGGCCCACTTCCCCAGACCCGGTACGTGCTGCAGAAGGCGTTGGCGCTCGACCTGCCGGCGATCGTGATCATCAACAAGGTCGATCGTGGCGATGCCCGCGCCGACGAGGTGCTCGACGAGATCTATCAGTTGTTCATCGACCTCGATGCCGGCGACCACCACATCGACTTCGAGATCATCTCGGCAGTGGCCCGCGAAGGCAAGGCCATCCGAGGCATCGGCATGCCCGGTGACGACGCCGATCTGGCGCCGCTGCTCGACACGATCATCGAGGCGATTCCTGCGCCATCGGGCGACCCTGCCGCACCGCTGCAGGCCATGGTCACCACGCTCGACGCCAGCGAGTACCTCGGGCGTCTCGCCATCGGCCGAGTCGTCAATGGCGTGATGCGCCGCGGTGAGACCGTGGCGTTGCTGGAGGCAGAGTTCCACGAAGGCGAGGCCCCGTTGAAGCGCCGCCTGACTCAGCTGATGGCTTTCCAGGGTGTCAGCCGCAACGAGGTCGACGTGCTGTCGGCCGGCGACCTGTTCGTCGTCGCCGGGTTCCCGGAAGTCGAGATCGGCGACACCATTGCATCCGCTGAGACCCCGATCGCCCTGACCCGCCTGGTCGTCGACGAGCCGGTGCTGCGCATGACGTTCGGCGTCAACACCTCGCCATTTGCCGGTCGAGACGGCAAGTACGTCACCAGTCGTCACCTGGTCGATCGGTTGAACAAGGAACTGCTCGGCAACGTGTCGATCAAGCTGTTCGAGACAGGCTCGCCCGACGTGATCGAGGTCGCCGGTCGTGGTGAGCTGCAGCTGGCAGTGCTGATCGAGTCGATGCGCCGTGAGGGCTACGAGCTGCAGGTCAGCCGGCCCGAGGTCATCACCAAGGAAGTCAACGGCAAGCGCTTCGAGCCGCAAGAACGCGGTGTGTGCGACGTGCCCGACGAGCACGTCGGCACGGTCACGCAGGAACTGGCGCCGCGCAAGGGGCGCATCACCGATCTGCGCACCGGCGATGCCGGCCGCACGATCGTCACGTTTGAGTGCCCCAGCCGCGGTTTGATCGGGTTCCGTTCGTTGCTGATGACCACGACGCGAGGCACTGCGCTGTTGCACCAGCACCACATGGGCTGGATGCCGTGGGCCGGCGACATGCCCGACTCGCGCGGCGGGGCCATGGTCTCCGACCGCGTCGGCCAGACCACGGGCTACGCACTCGACAAGCTGCAGCTCAGCGGACAGTTCTTCGTGAACCCCGGCGAGCAGGTGTACGAGGGCATGGTCGTCGGCGAGTGCGCCCGCGACGACGAGATGGTGGTCAATGCCGTGCGTGCCAAGGAGAAGAACAACATCCGCACACACAGCCACGACGACGCCGTCAAGCTGCCGACGCCGAAGATCCACACCCTCGAAACTGCGATCGAGTGGATCGTCGAGGACGAGTTGGTGGAAGTGACGCCGAAGGCGATCCGCATCCGCAAGCGCTACCTCCCCCTGGAGGAGCGCCGCAAGGCCAACAAGAAGGTCAGCGCCTAACCCAAGTTTCGAGCGCCCCGCGGTCCGTAGTTCGAGCGCTCAGGTCGAACTGGGCAGCCCCAGAACCGTACGTACCGTGTCGGGGCTGCCCAGTGCGGCCAAATGTTGCCGATTCGAGGTCTCAGGGATTGAATCCGGCGCGTGACCAGCGTCAGTCGCCGATCGGCGACCTCAGATGGTCAGCGGCACGACGTGCCGCTTCGAAGCCGAGACCTGAGCGGCATCCGCAGTCGGGGCAACAGCCCTCTCATCTACGCTCGCAACTTGCTCGAGGTCCGGGCGCTGATCTGCTCGGTCGGCCCACCGTGCTGGGCGTACGGTCCGACGGCGGGCGCCCTCGACGGCTTTGATGGCTACCATCTCGTGCCGCCGTTTCACATCGTGGTACCTCGCGAGAGATCCGTGAATCGGATCGGGCATGTCGTTCACCGCAGCCGCGACATCAGCCGACTCGACATCACGGAGGTGGACGGGATCCCGACGATGTCCGCCACCCGGACCATCATCGACCTGGCTGGTTCGGAGACTCGCGAACGGTTGGCGGTGGCGATCGATAGTGCGTTGCGGGATCGGTTGACGAGCGAGGACTTCCTGCACGCACGAATTGTCGAGCTTCGATGCCGAGGTCGCGCCGGACTCGCTGACCTCGTCTCGGTGTTGGAAGGCAACGAGATCACGCGGGGTGGACACTCGTGGCTGGAGCGTCGATTCCTTGTGTTGGTGGCAGAGGCAGGCCTGCCCCGTCCGGAGACCCAGGCCATCGTCGGCAAGCGCAATCATCGGCTGATCCGAGTCGACTGCCAGTTTCCGGGAACCAACGTGGTCGTCGAACTCCTTGGCTACCGCTTTCATCGCACGGTGATGGCAATGCAGAACGACGCCGAGCGGATGAACCGCATGATCCTCGATGGTCTTCAACCGCTGCAGGCCACCTACACCGACGTCGCCAGCGCTTCACAGACCATGCTGGCCTCGATCCGAGAGGCGCTGTCATAAGGCCTCAGTCGAACTGAGCAGCCCCAGAACCGTACGTAGCCTTCTGGGGCTGCCCGGGTCCGCCGGTTAGCGATCACGGACCCGGTGCTGGCGAGGGTCGATGGAGGATGTTGATGGCGCTGCGAGTGCGCCGCCCCAATCTACGAACTGTCGATCGATAGCGGCCTTGGTCGCGGCGACGCAGGCGTCCCACGCTCACAATGATGTAGACGCCGCCGAGCGACGTTTCGTCGCAAAGTCCGGACGAACTGAGCAGCCCCAGAACCGTACGTAGCCTTCTGGGGCTGCCCAGTTCATCGCACGACTGAGAATCAGCCGGGTCCGCGGCGGATGGCGGGGTGGGGCAGCGGGGTCCACTTTGGGCGTTCGAGCAGGATGATCATCTGGTCGTAGGCAACCTGGCCGACCATCTCGACGATCTCGTCGCGCAGGTACTGGTAGGCAGGCACTCGGCCGATGAAGGCGTCGGAGCTCTCGGTGCACCACCAGTGGAAATCGGCGCCTCCATCACCCCAGTCCCGACGCTTCCACTCCCGCAGCGTCGACGTGACGTAGCCGTTGTCGTCGGTGTGATGCTCGAGCCGGAGGGGCAATTGCCAGCACACGTCGGGCTTCCAGTCGATGTAGCGCTCGCCGGCTTCGACCGCAGCGATGTGCAGCGCGCAACCGGCGCCGCCGGGGAAGTCGGGCTCGTTGTGGAAGATGCAGGCGCCCTTCACGACGCGAGTCGTGGTGACACCATCCTGGGTTTCGAGCACGCCTTTGTTGTGGCCCTTCTTGTAGTTCTGCCAATGCCGAGTCTCCAGCCGGGTCAACGCGTCGAGCACCGTCTGCACGTCGTCGTCGTCGATGAAGTGCGCGCCGTGGCTACAGCATCCCTGTGCCAATGCTGTCGCGTCCTCGTCGAGCACGCCTTTGCAACCGGCGCCGTAGATGCAACTCCAGTTCGAGCGGAGGAACGTCGCGTCGAACACCCAGGTGCGCCGATCATGGTCGTCCTCGAAGCTGATCCACTCGTGGCGGTCCAGTGGGCGGTCGACGGGGCCGTCGGAATGCTTGGGCACGCGCCGAAACTACCTCGGTAGGCTGGCGACTCCATGGCTCCACCACCACAGACCGCCGATCAACTGCGCGACGCCTTCATCGAATTCTTCGCCGCGCGAGCCCATACGGTGGTGCCGTCGGCAAGCCTGATCCCGCATGATCCGACGGTCCTGTTCACCGTCGCCGGCATGGTGCCGTTCAAGCCGTACTTCGTCGGTGACGAGGTGCCGGCCTACAAGCGTGCCGTCAGCAGCCAGAAGTGCGCGCGCGCCGGTGGGAAACACAACGACCTCGACGATGTCGGGCGCACCAAACGTCACCTGGTGTTCTTCGAGATGCTCGGCAACTTCAGCTTCGGTGACTACTTCAAGAGCGAGATCATCCCGTGGAGTTGGGAGCTGACGACCGAGACGTTCGGCATCGATGGCGACCGGCTGTGGATCACCGTGCACGACAGCGACGACGAAGCCGAGGCCATCTGGCACGAGCAGGTCGGCGTGCCGATGGACCGCATCCAACGCCTCGGTGACAAGGACAACTTCTGGCAGATGGGCGACACCGGCCCGTGTGGGCCGTGCAGCGAGATCCACATCGACCGTGGGCCGGCGTTCGGTCCGGAAGGTGGCCCTCTCGGCGACCCGCACGGCGACCGCTTCATGGAGTTCTGGAACCTGGTCTTCATGCAGTACAACCAGGCGCCAGATGGCAGCCGCACCTTGCTGCCGAAGCCGTCGATCGACACCGGTCTCGGGTTGGAGCGCATGCTGTGCCTCCTGCAGGGCGTCGATGCGGTGTGGGAGACCGACCTGATGCTGCCGCTGATCGATCAGGCCTGCAGCCTCACCGGCAAGACCTACTCAGCTGGTGATTACGACAATCGCGACACGTTCGCGATGCGGGTGCTGGCCGAGCATGCTCGCAGCAGCACGATGTTGGTCAGCGACGGAGTGTTCCCGTCGAACGAGGGTCGTGGCTACGTGCTGCGGCGGATCATCCGTCGTGCCGTTCGCTACGCGTACCTGCTCGGTACGGAGAAGCTGGTCATGCCCTCACTGGTCGAGACCGCTGTCGACATCATGGGCAACGCCTATCCCGACGTCTCCAAGAACCGCGACTTCATCGTCGGCGTGCTCACGCGTGAGGAGGAGCGCTTCCGCCAGACGTTGAAGAACGGCCTGTCGATCCTCGAAGACGAGTTGAGCGGCGACCGCACCGAGCTGCCCGGGTCGACCGCGTTCTTGCTGCACGACACCTACGGCTTCCCACTCGAGCTCACCGAGGAGATCGCCGGCGAACGCAACATCGCCGTCGACACCGCCGGTTTCGACATCGAGATGAAGGCTCAGCGCGAGCGAGCCAAGGCGGGGCGCAAAGGCACTGCGACCGACGACGATCGCCTCGACGTGTATCGAGAGATCGTCGAGCAGTTCGGCGTCACCGAGTTCCTCGGCTACACCGACGACACCACCGAATCGCGGTTGCTGGCCGTCGTGCCCAACGCCGACGGGACGGTGGAGCTGTTCCTCGACCGCACACCCTTCTACGCCGAGAGTGGCGGCCAGGTCGGTGACACCGGCTCCATCGCGTCCAGCGACGGTGGCCGAGCCGACGTGCTCGACACGACGTTCGCCCTGCCGGGTCTGCGTCGCCACACGGCGAGGATCGTCGACGGCACGCTGCAAGCGGGCACGCCGGTGACTGCAGCGATCGATGCCGGTCGCCGATCGGCGATCCGCCGTAACCACACCGGGACCCACGTGCTGCACTACGCGCTTCGCAAGGTGTTGGGCGAGCACGTGAAGCAGGCCGGCTCGTTGGTTGCCCCGGAACGACTTCGTTTCGACTTCAGTCACTACGACGCGGTCACCGACGCCGAGATCGCCGAGATCGAGCGGATCGCCAACGCGGAGACACTCGCCAACGCCCCGGCGCGCTCGTTCGAGACCACCAAGGACGAAGCCACTGCGCTGGGAGCCATCGCGTTCTTCGGTGACAAGTACGGCGAGATCGTCCGAGTGCTGGAAGTGGGTAACTCGATCGAGCTGTGCGGAGGCACGCATGTCCGCGCCGCTGGCGACATCGGCCTCATCAAGATCGTCAGCGAGTCGTCGATCGGCTCCAACCTGCGCCGCATCGAGGCCGTCACCGGTGAGAACTCCGTGCGGCTGCTGCAGCGCGACGAGAAGTTGGTCGCCGACGCCGCTCGACTGGTCGGCTCGAACGCGGAAGAACTGATCACTGGAGTGCAGCGTCGGCTCGACGAGATCAAGTCGTTGAACGACGAGATCAAGGCGCTACGTGGCCAACTCGCCAGCGGGCAGGCCGTCGAGTTGGCGGCCACAAGCTCGGGCGGCGTCGTCGTCACCCGGGTCGATGGCATCAGCCCTGGCGATCTCCGTGATCTCGCAGTGGCGGTTCGCCAGCAGCCCGGAGTGCACACGGTGGTGCTCGGCGGCGTGACCGACACGGGCGGCGTCTCACTGGTCGCAGCGGTGACGGCCGAATCCGGAAAGATCGCGGGTGACCTCATCAAGGACGCCGCCAAAGCGGTCGGCGGCGGCGGTGGCGGCAAGGGCGACATCGCCACGGCCGGCGGCAAGAACCCTGAAGGGCTCGACGAGGCATTGCGGATCGCGACGGAGGCGGCTGTTCAGTGACCCGCCCGGCGATCCGTGCCCTTGGCCTCGATCTGGGGTCGAAGCGCATCGGAGTGGCCATCGGCGATCGCACCGGCACCATCGCGACACCGCTGCAGGTGCTGCACCGAAGCGGCAGCACTCGCCGCGACCACGAGGCGATTGCCAAGCTGGTTCTGGAGGAAGAAGCCGACGTCGTCGTGGTCGGGCTGCCGCTGAACATGAACGGCTCGGAGGGACCTGCCGCGAAGGCTGCCATCGCCGAGGCAGCGGCGCTGGCTACCGTGGTGCACGTGCCGGTTGTGACCTTCGATGAACGACGCACCACGGTGACCGCCGATCAGGCGATGATGGAGATGAACATGCGCGCCCAGGCGCGGCGGCGCATCGTCGACAAGATCGCAGCCGCGGTCATGCTGCAGAACTGGCTCGACGCCGGCGGGCCTGCACAGTGAGGCCCTGGTGATCGGCCGCCGCGGATCGACGCTCGAAGAGCGCGAGTGGTTGCACGATCCGTGGGACGATCCCGACGTGACCGACGCGCTGGTGATCGAACGCCCTCGGCGCTCGCATCGGTCGGTCAAGTACCTCGTCTACCTCGCCGGGATGGTCGCCGTGGCGGGTCTGATCGTCGCCGGTTGCGTCGGGTTGTGGTACCTCCGCCAGGTCAACCCGTCGGGCGACCCGGGCGCCGTCGAGGTGTTCAAGGTGCTGCCGACCGACACGGTGGAGACGATTTCCGAGCGATTGCAGGACCGCGGGCTCATCACCAACGCCAGGGTCTTCCTGTACTACGTGGACCACAATGGCGGGCTCGTGCTGACGCCCGGTGATTACGAGCTCCGTCCGCGAGACCACATCGGCAACGTCATGCGCGTACTCCGCACACCTCCATCGTTGACCTATACGAAGGTCACGTTTCCCGAAGGTTTCACGCTGGAGAAGATGAGTGAACGCCTCTCGGCGAAGTTGCCGCGAACCGATCCCTTGGCGTTCATGACCTCCGTGACCGACGGCTCGGTTCGTTCGCTGGTACCGGGGCAGCCGGAGGGCCTGACGTCGATGGAGGGCTTGCTGTTCCCCGACACGTACCAGATCTCCGCCGACGAGACGCCGGCCCACGTCGCCCAGCGCATGGCCGATCTCATGGACCTCGTGCTTCGCCAGGAGGATGTCGTCGCCAAGGCGTATCCCGAACAGCTGTCGGCATACCAGGTCCTGATCATCGCGTCGATGATCGAGAAGGAAGCCAAGGTCGACGAAGATCGGCCGAAGATCGCCCGGGTCATCCTCAACCGCCTCGCGCTCGGCATGCCTCTGCAGATCGACGCGACCCTGCTGTACGGACAACCTGCTGGCGCATCACCGACTGCACTGAGCCAGGTCGACACGCCGTTCAACACGTACATGCACACCGGCCTGCCGCCGACCCCCATCGCCAACCCCGGCCGTGCCTCGATCCAAGCCGTCGTCAATCCGGCCGCAGACCCGTCGCAGGGCGATCCGATCTGCAAAGACCTTCCGGTGCCGACCGATTGTCATTACCTGTACTACGTGGTCGCCGACGAGGACGGCCGACACGCGTTCGCGGCCACGCTCGATCAACACAACGTCAACGTGCAGCTCGCCCGCGATCTCGGGTTGCTGGGGTGATCACGGCGACAACACGCGTTGCCGCAGTGATCGGCAGCCCCGTGCGTCACAGCCTGTCGCCCGCATTGCACAACGCCGGCTTCGCGGCCGCGGGGGTCGATTGGGTGTACACCGCGTTCGACGTGGCCCCAGGGAATGCTGGTGCGGCACTCGATGCGATGCGCGCTCTGGGCTTGGGCGGGCTCTCGGTCACCATGCCGCACAAGGAAGCGATTGCCGAACTGGTCGATGAGCTCGACCCAGCCGCGGCGGTGCTGCGGAGCGTCAACACCGTGGTGGCCCTCGACGACGGGCGTCTCAAGGGCTACAGCACCGATGGCGCAGGTTTCGTGGCGTCGCTGGCCGCGCAGGGTGTCGCGATCAGTGAAAGCCACGTCGGAGTGATCGGTGGCGGCGGTGCAGCACGGGCGATCATCGAGGCCGTCGCCCGCGCCGGTGCCGCGCACATCACGGTCGTCAACCGGTCTGTCGAACGGGCGCACGCCGCGGCCGCACTGGCCGGTTCGATCGCGTCGGTGGGTGTTCAGGGCCAACTCGCCGAATGCGACATCGTCGTCAACGCGACATCGGTCGGCATGGGTTCGACGGAGCTTCCCTGCGATGCCGGCCTGTTGCACCCCGGGCAGATCGTGGCCGACATCGTCTACCACCCGCGCTGTACGGCGCTCCTCTCCGCTGCCGAGCAAGCCGGGGCGCGCACGGTCGAAGGCCTCGGGATGCTGGTGCACCAGGCGGTCGTGCAACAGCAATTGTGGACCGGCGAGCACGTCGATGCAGCCGTGATGTGGGCTGCAGCAGAGCGGGAGTTGGCATCGCGGGGCCAGTAGCCTTGACGTGATGCTTCGATACCTCACCGCCGGCGAGTCGCATGGTCAGGCCCTGGTCGTGATCATCGAGGGCCTGCCCGCGGGGCTGTCGATCACGGTCGAGGAGATCCAGGAGGAGATGGCCCGGCGGCGTCTTGGCTACGGCCGCGGCCCGCGCCAGAAGTTCGAGCAAGACGAGTTGACGTTGCTGGGCGGCGTTCGCCACGGGCGCACGCTCGGTTCGCCGGTGGCCATCGAGATCAAGAACAGCGAATGGTTCCGCAGCGACAAGTGGCACGAGGAGATGTCGCCGGCGCCTGGCGCGACCAAGACCCCGCTGACCCAGGTGCGCCCCGGTCACGCCGATCTGGTTGGCATGCAGAAGTACGGTTTCACCGATGCGCGCGATGTGCTCGAACGGGCCAGCGCTCGCGAGACAGCAGCACGGGTGGCCGCCGGCGCGGTCGTCAAGAAGCTGCTGTCGGAGCTGGGGGTGTCGATCCTGTCGCACGTCATCCAGATGGGGGCGGTGCGATCGAAGGCGGTCGAGCGCCCGACCATTGCCGATCTCGCACGAGTCGATGAGTCGCCGGTGCGCTGCTTCGATACGGCGGCCGAGGCCGCGATGATCGACGAGGTCAAGGCCGCGGCCAAGGACGGCGACTCGCTGGGCGGGGTGGTGGAGGTGTTGGGATACGGCATCCCGATCGGGCTCGGCAGCCACGTGCATTGGGATCGCAAGATCGATGCCGCGTTGGCGCAGGCGGTGATGAGCATCCAGGCAGTGAAGGGAGTCGAGATCGGCGACGGTTTCGAGGTGGCCGGGCGCCGCGGCAGCGCGGCCCACGACGCCATCGTGTGGGACGACGCCACCGGCGAGTACCGACGTGAGACCACGTTGGCCGGCGGAACCGAAGGTGGCATGACGACCGGCGAGCTTCTGGTCGTTCGCGCCGCGATGAAGCCGCTGGCCACGCTGAACCAACCCACGCTCAAGACGGTCGATGTCGTGACCAAGGAATCGACGGTCAGCTTCAAGGAGCGCACCGACGTCACCGCGGTTCCGGCGATGGGCGTCGTTGCCGAGACCATGGTCGCGCTCGTCGTCGCCGCTGAGGCGCAGCGCAAGTTCGGTGGCGACTCGTTGGCCGAGTTCGTGCGCAACGCCGAGTCGTTCCGCAGCTCGCTCGGTTAGCAGTTGTGGGAATCGCAGCGGATCAACATCTGGTCCTGGTCGGGTTGATGGGGTCTGGCAAGACGACCGTCGCGCGCATTGCCGCCGAGCGGCTGGGGCGGCGAGTGATCGACAGCGACGCTGTGATCGAGGCTGCAACGGGCCGGACGGTTCGCGAGATCTTTGCGACCGACGGCGAGGATGCGTTCCGTGAGTTCGAGTCGGCCGCGTTGCTCGACGCGCTGGCGACTCCCGAACCCGCCGTCATCGCTGCCGCAGGTGGTGTCGTGCTTCGCGCCGAGAACCGCGCTGCGTTGAAGCGGTCCAACGCCAAGGTCGTGTGGCTGTGTGCATCGCCGGCGCTGCTCGTCGAGCGGGTGACGTCGGGAGGCCACCGTCCGCTGCTCGACGACGATCCGGCAGGTACGTTGCAGCGAATGCACGCTGAGCGCGAGACGCTGTACCGGGAAGTCGCCGATGCCATCGTGCTCGTCGACAATCGCACCCCGGCCGATGTCGCCGAGGCGGTGCTGCGGTGATCACCGTGCACGTGCCCCTCGGCGATCGCAGTTACGACGTGCTGGTCGGCCACGGTGTGCGCACCGAATTGGCCGGACTGTTACCGCCGACCGCGAGGCGGGTTGCGGTCGTCACGCAGCAGGGCATCCCCATCGACGTCGATCCCGGATTGCCGACCGAGGTGTTCACGATCGGTCAGGGCGAGGCCCACAAGTCGCTCGACACGATCGAGGAACTGTGCCGAGGGTTCGCCAGGTTCGGCCTGACGCGCAACGACGTCGTAGTCGGCGTCGGCGGGGGCATGGTCACCGACGTTGCCGGGTTCGCTGCCGCGTCGTGGCATCGAGGTGTGGCCGTGGTGCATGTCTCGACGACCCTGGTCGGCATGGTCGACGCGGCCATCGGTGGCAAGACGGGCGTGAACCTTGCCCTCGCCGACGGGGTCGGCGGCAAGAACCTGATCGGCGCCTACTGGCAGCCCTCGGGTGTCGTCTGCGATCTGGATGCATTGGCAACGCTTCCGCCACGCGAGGTGCGCTGTGGTCGTGGCGAGATGGCGAAGTACCACTTTCTCACGGGCGACGATCTGCTGGCGATGGACGAGGCCGAGCGCATTGCACGTTGTATCGAGATCAAAGCCGAGATCGTGGCGGGCGACGAGCGGGAGTCGGGTCGGCGGGCGTTGTTGAACTACGGGCACACACTGGCGCACGCACTGGAGACCGAGACCAACTACTCACTCGCCCACGGTGAGGCGGTGGCGGTCGGGCTGATCTACGCGGCGCATGTGGCCCGCCGCCTGGGGCGCATCGACGACCGTCGGGTCGAACAGCACTACGAGGTCGTGGGCGGCAGCTACGAGCTCGACACCTCGCTGCCGAGTGGGCTTGACCCGCAACGCCTCGTCGAGCTGATGGGCCACGACAAGAAGGTGCGGAGCGCCGGGCTGACGTTCGTGCTCGACGGACCGGATGGCGTCGAGGTGGTGACCGGCGTGCCGATTGACGCGGCCAACGATGCGCTCAACGCGATGACAGCACCATGACGACCGTGGCGCCGACACCGCGGCTGATCACCGATCGCCTGTTGATGCGCGAGTGGCTCGACAGCGATCGTGCTCCGTACGCGGCACTGAACGGCGACGCGGAGGTGATGCGACACTTTCCCTCGATGTTGACGCCTCAGCAGAGCGACGAGATGATCGAGCGGATGGTCGCCTCGTGGCGCGACCGGGGCCACGGGTTGTGGGCCGTTGAGCGCCAGGACACGATGGAGTTCATCGGCTTCGTCGGGCTCGCTGCGCCGGCGTGGCAGGCGTCGTTCACACCGTGCGTCGAGGTCGGGTGGCGTCTCGCCAAGCAGTACTGGGGCCGTGGCTTCGCCCCGGAAGCGGCGCACGCTGCATTGGCGTGGGGCTTCGAAAACGTGGATCTTCCGGGCGACGAGATCCTCAGCTTCACGACGCAGGCCAACCTCAATTCGCGACGCGTGATGGAGAAGATCGGGATGACCTACGATCCGGACGACGATTTCGATCATCCGTTGTTGCCCGACTGGGTGGATTGCCGTCACGTGCGGTACCGAATCAATCGCCGGCAATTCGCCGAGAGCATGGCACGATAGAGCCGTGGCGCTGATCACCCTTCTGCATGGTCCCAACCTCAACCTGCTCGGTCAGCGCGAGCCGCACATCTACGGCACGGCCACGCTCGACGACTACGTCGCGTTCACGACAGAAGTCGCCCGCGAGTTCGGCCACGAGCTGTCGGCGTTCCAGACGAATCACGAGGGCGCGTTGGTCGACGCCATTCACGCTGCGCGGGGGACCGCTGCGGCGATCATCATCAACCCCGGCGCGTTCACCCACTATGCGTGGAGCATCCACGATGCCCTCGCCGCGTTCAGCGGGCCGATCGTCGAGGTGCACATCTCCAACCCGAACGCCCGTGAGCCGTGGCGACACACCAGTGTGATCGCGCCCGTCTCGACCGGATCGATCATGGGATTCGGGATTCACGGCTATCGACTCGCGGTGGAGGCCGTCGCCGCCAAGCTGAGCGCGTCGTGATGGCGCCACTCGAGGTCGCCGATCGCTGCGCACGCGTGCGCGATCGCTTTCATCAGGCCGACGCACTGCTGATCAGTGATCTGACGAACATCCGCTGGTTGACCGGCTTCACCGGGTCCAACGGGTGGGCGTTGATCACTCCCGGTGACGTGGTGCTCGTGACGGATGGGAGGTATGGCGACCAGGCCGGCGCGCAGATGGCGGCGGCTGGTGTCGATGGTCGGGTCATCGTCGGGCTGTCCGGCGCAGCGATGCTCGACGCGCTCGTCGCGGAGGTCAGCCCGTACGCCTCGGTGGGGTTCGAATCGACGCATGTGACGTACGAGCAGTTCCTGCGATACCAGGGTCTCTTCACGCCGGCGCTGATCCCCGTCGGTGGGGTGGTCGAGGCTGAGCGGCGGCACAAAGACCCCGGCGAGATCGCACGCATGGCCGAGGCATGCAGGATTGCCGACGCGGCCCTGGCCGAGTTGCACCAGACCGGCGGGTTGGTCGGGCGGACCGAAGCCGACGTGCGCAACCAGTTGGAGATCCGCATGCGAGAGCTCGGGGCCGACGGGCCGAGTTACGAGACGATCGTCGCCACTGGCCCGATCAACGCCGCCCGCCCGCACCATCGCCCGACCAACACCAGGATCGAGCCCGGGCACACCGTCATCATCGACGTGGGCGCGCTCTACGACGGCTATCACAGCGATATGACACGCACGTTCTTCGTCGGCGAGGTCACGACCCAGCAGCAGGAGCTGTACGAGGTCGTGCTTGCCGCGCAGCAAGCAGGGGTCGCCGCCGTCGAGGCCGGGCTCAGCACGGCACAGCTCGACGCCGTGTGTCGCGATTCGATTGCCGAGTCCGGCTACGCCGAGTGGTTCAGCCACGGCACCGGTCACGGAGTCGGTCTGGTGATCCATGAAGATCCGTTCATCAACAGCACTGGTGACCTGAAATTGCAGGTCGGGGACGTAGTGACCGTGGAGCCGGGGGTCTATCGTGAAGGCTTCGGCGGTATCCGTGTCGAAGACCTGGTGGTCGTGACCGAGAACGGATGCCGCGTACTGACTGCATCGCCGAAGGATTCACCGTGCCCGCCATCACCACCAACGACCTGAAGAACGGAATCACCCTGGAGCTCGACAACGGGTTGTTCCAGGTGGTCGAGTTCCAGCACGTCAAGCCAGGCAAGGGTGGCGCCTTCGTGCGCACCAAGTTGCGCAACGTCAAGAACGGCAACGTGTTCGACCGCACCTTCAATGCCGGGGTGCGCGTCGAGCAGGCGCTGCTCGAGAAGAAGGACATGCAGTTCTTGTACCGCGACGGCGACGAGTACGTCTTCATGGACAACGACAACTACGACCAGATCCATGTGGCACCGGTCGCCCTCGGCGACGCCGCCAACTACATGGTCGAGCAGGCAGTGGCGATCATCGCCTTCTATCAGGGTGAGATCGTGTCGGTCGAGATCCCCGCCTCGGTCGAACTGGTCATCACCGATACCGAGCCGGGCATGCAGGGCGATCGTGTGTCGGGCGCTCGCAAGCCGGCGACGTTGGAGACCGGGCTGGTGCTGCAGGTTCCGCTGTTCATCAACCCTGGCGACCGGGTCAAGGTCGACACGCGCAGCGGCGACTACATCACCCGGGTCTGAGGTGACGCGACGCAGGGTTCGCCCCGCCGACGACGAACGTTCGGACTCGCGCGAGCGGGCGATGATGCTGCTGTACGAGGCGGACTCGAAGGGGATCTCGGCGCGCGAGGTGTTGGCCGCGCAGATTTCGGAAGCTGACGAACTGACCACGTTGCTCGTCGAAGGCGTCGAGGAGAACCAAAGCCGCCTCGACGAGGCGATCACCACCTATGCCAAAGGCTGGACACTGGCTCGCATGCCGACGATCGACCGGACGGTCCTGCGAATCGCCGGTTTCGAGTTGCTCGGTCGTCGCGACGTGCCCGTCGCGGTGGTGCTCAACGAGGCGGTAGAGCTGGCCAAGCGGTTCTCCACCGACGACTCAGGTCGGTTTGTTAACGGCGTGCTCTCGTCGTTGGTGCCGGTGCTCCGCCCGAGTGCCTGAAATCCGTACCGATCCGACACCTATCATCGCGACGTGATCGCCGAGGAAGAAGTCGCCTCCAGCGTGGAGCTGGTCGTCGATCCCACCGGCGAGATCACGATCGGCCGCATCGAGCGATGGATCGAACGGTTCTCGACCATCCATCCAGCTGCGTGGTTCACTGCCGCGGGTGCGGCCTTGTTCGCCCTCGTGTTCGGCAAGCTCGGCGTGCAGCACCACGACAACTTCGGCACGTGGTCGTACGACATGGGCATCTACGACCAGGGCTTCTGGCTCGTGTCGCGCGGTGGACAGAGCTTCATGACGGTGCGTGGCATGGAGTTCTGGGGGCATCATCTCAACCTGATCGTCGTCGCCTTCGTCCCCTTCTACTGGCTGGGCGCAGGCCCCTCGTTCCTCTACGTGGCGCAGGCCGTCGGGCTGGCTGTCGCAGCATTTCCGATCTACCTGATCGCCCGGGATCGGTTCGCCAAGCCGTGGATGGGACTGCTCTTCGCCGTCGTCTACCTGATGTACGCACCCATCCAATGGATCAGTTGGGCCAACTTCCATCCGGAGGCCCTGGTGATCGCCCCGCTGCTGTACGCCTGGTGGTTCGCCAGCCATCGTCGCTGGCGAGGCATGTTCATCGCGCTGTTGATCGCCCTGTCGATCCGCGAAGACACCGCCCTCGTCGTGATCATGCTCGGCCTGATCCTGGTGTTCATGTACCGACCCGGCAAGGGTGACCGCCGTGATCGGATGATGGCGCTGTGGACGCTCGGTCTGGGCTTGGGCTGGTACGTGGTGGCGACCAAGTTCGTGATCCCACACTTCAACCAGGGCAAGCAGCCGTTCTACATCCAGTACTTCTACAGCAACTACGGCAAGGATGTTCCGGCGATCGTCGAGACCATGCTGCGCCATCCGAACCGCGTGATCGGCGATGCGACCCAGCCCGATCGGTTGCGGTTCTACCGCGACCTCGCCCTACCGCTCGGTGGGTTGCCGCTGGCGGCTCCCTTGGCGCTGCTGATGGCGGTCCCACAGATGCTGGCCAGCGTGATCGGCCTCAGCCCGTATGCCCGAAGCATCCACTATCAGTACACGGCGATGATGATCGCCCCGTTGATGATCGCTGCGATCGAAGGCGGTCGTGTGCTGTGGAGGTTCAAGGTGATGCACATCGTCCTGCCGATCTGGCTGTTGGGGTGCGCGTACATGACCAACGTGGCCTGGTCGCCGTCACCCGTCGGCGATTCGTACAACGTGTGGGCGCAGCCCAATCCGCGGCACGAATCGATGCGCGAGGCCTTGAAGTTGGTTCCCGCCGACGCATCGGTCGCCGCCACCTACACGTTGTTGCCGCACCTGTCCCATCGGGAGCAGATCTACGACTGGCCCAACCCGTGGGTCCCGTCGTACTGGGGCAACGACGACGGGTACCGCTTGCCGGATCCGTCGACGATCGAGTACATCGTGCTCGACCGCACGCAGGTCGGCCCGGCACAGCAAGCGCTGGTTGCCAGCCTGATCGCGCCCGGTGGTCCGTACCAGGTGCTGTTCGACGCTGACGACGTGTTGGTCGCCAAGCGCACGACATCCGATTAGCGCCTGCGGGCGATCAGCAGCAGGTTCTTGCCGAACGGCGGGTTGGGCACCAATCGCTGGATCAGCTTGCTGACCGGCACGACCGCACGGTCGAAGATCGCTGACGACGAGGAGCTGAGTGATTGCCGGTTCAACAGCCGGTACATCAGCCAGTAGGGCACGACGCCGGCGACCTCGAGGTACCGGAGCTCGACGATCTCGAACCCTGCGCCGGCGACCGCCTCACGCAGCATGGTCTTGTCGTATCGACGATGGTGCCCTGACTTGTAGTCGAGGCTGCCGTACAGCCGTGACATTGCCGGAACGAACACTCCGAGCGAACCGCCGGGCGCCACGAGGTCGAACGCCGTACGCATCTCTGCGGCGTCGTCGAGGATGTGCTCCAGCACGTTGATGTAGATGATCGAGTCGAACTGCTGCGGTCGGGTCTCGGCCAGTTCCTGCGAGGTGAGTTGCAGCGCCGTCACGTTGCGCATCCGCGACGTGATCTCCAGCAGTTCTCCGAACAGGTTCTCGGCGGGCTCGATGGCGGTGATGTCGCTGGCCGGCTTGCGCTCTGCGAGCTTGGTTGCGATCGTGCCGATACCGGCGCCCACCTCGAGAATGCGTTGTCCGAGGTGGGGTGCGAGCTCATCGGCGATCCACCCGAAGAACCGGTTTGCCTGGGCGAGGTTCTCCAACTCCTCCGCTGCGCCGAACTGCGAGTTCGATGAGGCGTGCTGGGCTTGCATGCGAGGTGACCGCGCCGCCCACGTGGCCTGGTCGCGCCGACCCTCGCTGCGAACTTCGGCGACCAGCACGCGCGTCGCATGCAGGCTGCGCCAGAACGCAGTGATGTCGGAGAACGAGAGCGACCGAACGCCGGCGTACCGGGGCCGGAACGTGATCGGGCACTCCGTGACGGAGAACCCGGCAGCCTGGGCGACGGCAACCGAGGTCGTGAAGTAGCCGTAGCCATCCGCCGGGACCTGGCGGTCGATCCACAGTTGAGCCACATCGGGACGGATGATCCGAAACGACGTCGTCGTCGCGTCGTGCACGCCCCTCCTCGGTGGCGACGTCCCGTGCAACGACGACGGCGACTGTCCCCCCGCGCGTCCGCTCTGCGTTGACGACGTATGCGCCGCCGAGGGCGAGGGGGAGGGAGAGGGCGAAGCGGGTGAAGGCGAGGGCGAAGGCGAGCAAGCGCTCACGCTCACGGAGCTGCGCGCCGCGCCCTTCGTGGTGTTCGCCGACGAAGCGATCGCGCTCACCTTCACGCTCGTGGTGCCGCCCGAGCTCGACGTCGACGATGTG
>JANPOJ010000391.1:0-13580 GCA_031427935.1 Ilumatobacteraceae bacterium
GTTTGAACATGCACTCAATATATCTCACAGTGCTAACTATTGCAAGCACTCTGTGGAGAGTGCCTGTGCTCTGCGGCCCGTGAGCAGTAGCCTGGCCGCCTCGTGGAAGCCGCCAACCAACTCGCCCCTCCCGTCGTGGCAGGGATGGTGGTGTGCAACCCGGGGGACTGGTTCGACGAGGTGCTCGACGGTCTGGCCGAGCAGGACTACGGCAACCTGAAGAGCCTGTTCCTGGTCGTCGGCGAGCCAGGTGATGTGCCCGATCGGGTTCGCCAACGGGTGCCCAATGCGTTCGTGCGAGCAGTTGGCAACACCACCGGGTACGGCTCAGCAGCCAACGAGGTGCTGCGCCTCGTCGAGGGTGACAACGGGTTCTTCTGCTTCCTGCACGACGACGTGGCACTCGACCACGGTGCGATCCGCCTGCTCGTCGAAGAGGTGTACCGATCGAACGCAGGCATCGTCGGTCCGAAGCTGGTCTCGTGGGATGACCCCGGCGTCTTGCAACACGTGGGTCTCGGTGTCGATCGCTTCGGCGAGATCGACTCGTTCGTCGAGGAGGGCGAGGTCGATCAGGAGCAGCACGACGCGGTGCGCGACGTGTTCGCCCTGCCCTCGGCGTGCATGATGGTCCGCGCCGACCTGTTCCGGGCCATTGCCGGCTTCGACACGGCGATGGACTTCTACGGTGATGACGTCGACCTGTGCTGGCGAGCACATCTCGGTGGCGCCCGGGTGGTTGTGGTGCCCGCGGCTCGTGCCCGCCATCGTGAAGCGCTCGACTCACGACGGCCCGATCTGCGACCTGCACTGCTGCAAGCCCGCCACCGGATGCGCTCGATCGCCACGCTCACTGGGGCACGCCGCCTGCCATTGCTGTCGATCCAATTGATCCTGGTCACGTTGTCGGAGTTGGTGGTAGGCCTGTTGTCGGGCAAGCCGCGCGAGGCCTGGGCCTCGATGCGGGCGATGGTCGGCCTGGTGCCGCGAACCCCCGGCATCTTCGTTCGTCGCCGCGAGGTGCGGGCTCTGCGACGCGTCCCCGAAGGCGAGATCGCCGGCTTGCAGTTGCGTGGCTCGGCTCGCGTGTCGGCCTACCTGCGCAGTCGCGACATGCGCCCGGCACGAGGTGAGAACTCGATCGAACGGCGATGGCGCCAGACCGCCGGGTCGGCGCCGATGTTCGCCTGGATCGGAGTACTGGTCGCAGTGGTGTTCGGCAGCCGCCACGTGATCAGTGGCATCCCCGGGTTCGGCGAGTTCCTGCGGCTGCCCGTCAGCCCGAGGGCGATGTTGACCGACTACCGCTCCGGTTGGTGGGGGCATGGCTTGGGCTCGACGACGCCGGTACCCACCGGGGTCGCACTGACGTCGTTGGCCAGCACGGCCACGCTGTTCCACATGGGCCTGCTGCGTACGGTCGGCGTGCTTGGGCTCCTCTTCATCGGCTACCTCGGCATCTGGCGCCTGGCCGGGCTGTTCCCTACGGCGCGGGCCCGCATTGCCGCGCTGGTCGTCTATGCCGCTGTGCCGTTGCCGTCGCAACTGCTGTCGAGCGGCCGATGGGGCGCCCTCGCGTGCTACGCGACGGTCCCGTGGGTCGTGCACCTCTTGCGCCGCAGCGCGGGGATCGAGTCGTTCGACAACACCCGCGCCGACGTGGGGCGAACCGACGGGAACCGGGCCGACGGCATGGTGCAGGTGCCGGCTCGTGCCCGCTTGCGGATGGTGTGCCAGTTGGCGCTGTTGACGGCCGTCGTGTTCGCCTTCGTGCCGTCGTTCGGCCTCGTCGTCGTGGCCCTCGGTGTCGTGTTAGCGGTCAGCACGCTGGTGGCAGGCGGCTCGTGGAGAACTGCTCTGATCATGATCTCGGTCGCTGTCACCGCATCGGTGGTCGCCTTGGTCGCCAACCTGCCGTGGGCGTCGTCGTTGTTCGGACGGCACGGGTGGGACCTCATCGCCGGCGTTCCGTCACCTGTCGCCGACGGGTTGCCTGCCGGGTCGGTCGGCAGCCGAGCGCTCGGGGTCACCCGCCTCGCCAGGTTCGGGCTGGGCACTGGCCAGTTCGGCATCCTGGCGATTGCCCTGTACCTCCCCGTTCTGGTCGCTCCACTCGTCGCCCGCAGCTGGCGGTTCACGTGGGCCATTCGCTCTGCCGGTCTGGTCGTGGTGTTCGGCTGGCTCGCCGTGCTCGACGATCGCGGGTTGAAGATCCGCCTTCCCGAGCCCGGCGTGTTGCTGGCGCCCGTGGCCGTGGGTCTGGCGTTGTCGGCGGCATGCATCGCTGCTGCATTCCAGGACGACGTGCTGGCGGGGTCGTTCGGATGGCGACAGCCGCTCGGTCTGTTGAGTGCTGCGGCCGTCGCTGTAGGCGTGTTGCCCGGGGTCACCGCGATCAGCTCGGGGCGATGGCACATGCCGACATTGACGCTGACGTCGGTGCTCGGACAGTTCTCGGAGAACCCCCCGGAGGGCGACTACCGGATCTTGTGGATCGGCAACCCCGACGTCATGCCCATCCCGGCTTGGACGCTGGAGCCGGGCATCGGGTACGCAATCACCGATGACGGCCCGTTGACCCAGTACGAGGCGTGGCCCGGCCGGCCCTCCAAGACCGAGGCCGAGGTCGGCTCGGTCGTGAGGCAGTTGGCGACGGAATCGACGCTTCGAGGTGGGCGGCTGCTGGCGCCGTTCGCGATCCGCTACATCGTCGTGCCAGTGGCTGACGGCGCGATCAGCACCGTCGACAAGCCGCTGCCACTCCCGAACGGTCTCGTCGACGCGCTCGATGATCAACTCGACTTCGCCGCGCCGTTGACGCGACCGCTGAACTTCCTGGTGTACGAGAACACGGCATGGATCCCGACGCGTGCCCAGTTCGCCGGCGGCGACGCCGACGCCACCCGGCAGGCCGGCCTCGACTCGCTGGCGCGACTCGAGCTGCGGCCGCTGGCCACGCCGGTTGGCGTCGGCGCGGCCGACAACGCTGATCTGCAGTTCACCGCGCAACCCGGCGCAGTGACGGTGGCGACCGGTGTCGACCGGCGCTGGTCGTTGGACGTCGGTGGCCAATCCGTTGCGCCACGCCCCGCATTCGGCGTCACGACGGGCTACGACATCGCTGCCGGCGGTCCGGCCGCACTGCGCTACCACACAGAGGCATCTCGGGCCTTCGCCCTCGTCGGTCAGTTGCTGCTGTGGCTGCTCTTGGCGCTCGGCATCAGCCGCTTCGACACCGCGTCGCTCGTTCGGTTGAGGCGTCGCCGAGTCGACGCGGCTCCCGAGGCGCCACTGCTGTCGATCGACGCGCCAACCGATGCGTTCGAGGACTCGTCGGTCGTGATCTCCATGGGCGATGAGCCCGTGTCGTGGGAGACCGCCGGCGATCAACCGCCCGCAGAGCAACCCGACGCCGAGCCGCATCAGGCGGGTGTCGAATGATGGCAGCACGCCGGTTCGTCGCCGGCGTCATCGTGCTGGCCACGATCGTCGGCGTGATCGCGTTGCAACGATCGCGGCCGATTCACAGCGCGGCCGCCCAGTTCTCGCGCCTCGGCAGAGCGACCATGCCGTTCGTTCCGAAGGGCGAGTTCGTCACGTCAGCGTGGTTCTGCGCCGGCGTTCCCATCGGCGGACCGCAACTCGGGGGCATCGCGATCGTCGCCAACCCCTCCGAGGTCACCCTCACCGGCAAGTTGACCGCATTCACCGATGCCGTCGGGGTCGCCGCCGCCGAGGTGCCGTTCGAGGTCTCGGCGCGTGCCACCATGGAGTTCGACCTCGGTCAGCTGCAGACCCAGGGTTCGTTCGTCTCGGCGATGGTCGAGATCTACGGCGGCGGGGGATACGTCGAGCAGCGTGCCGACAGCGCGTCGGGCAGTGCCGTCTCGCCCTGTTCGAACTCGACGTCGTCGACGTGGTACTTCGCCGACGGCTACACCGTCGAGGGCAGCAAGGAGCAGTTGGTCATCACCAACCCGTTCCCCTCCGACGCGATCGTCAGCATCAGAGAAGCCACCAGTACCGAGAGCCGGCAACCGGCCATCCTGCAGAGCCTGCTCGTGCGGGCCGACTCGGTGCTCGTCATCAGCCAGGATCTGCTGGCCAAGCGCGAGTTGGTGCTGGCCATCACAGTGACCAGCACCCGGGGTCGGGTCGTGGTCGGGCGAGCCCAGGAGTACCTGACGTCGGTCGGTCGCGCCGGCTTCACCATGACCCTCGGCGCGCCGTCGCTCGGCGATCAGTTCTACTTCGCCGACGGTGAGGTGGCACCCAACGTCATCGAGCGCTACAGCATCTACAACGGCTCCGACACCGAGGCGGTGGTCAACGTGGCGTTCCTCGGTCTCGACCCGGCTACAGGTTTCGTCAATCCCGAGCCGGTGACCGTGCCCGCCGGCAAGGTCGTGTCGTTGATCGCCGACGACGTCGGTGTGCCACCAGGCCGACATGGCGCGGTGTTCTCCACCGAGACCACCGGATCGATCCTGGTCGAGCGGGCGATCACGCGCACGACCGGTGACCCGCCCACTGTGGCGACGACGGTCGTCATGGGGTCACCGCCCTCGTTCGCCTCGACGCGCTGGAGCATGGCGATCGGCACCTCGTTGGCCGTCCCCGACGTGCTGGTCGTGCTCAACGCGACCGGTTCGCCCGGCACCGTCACCGTGAAGACACTGGGCGCCGGCGGCGAGGTGCCCGTGCCGGGCATGGAGGCGTTCGACCTACCTGCGGGTGGCGTGATCACGATCGGGGTCTCCGATGCCACCGCGCTCGGTCACCCGCTGGTCGTCGAGTCGACGCAGCGGATCTTCGTCGAGCGGTTGTTGCCACGTGATCCCGGCCTGCGAGGTCGGTCCGGCTCGTTCGCTCTGCCAGGCTGACGTCATGACGCAGGTGCTGATCGCCGGGGGAGTGCTGGTCGTCGCGTTGGCCGTCGGGGCGGTGTTGCGACGGCGCAGCGTGGTCGACGCGCCGACCCAGCCGGTGTTCTCCGCACCAGCCCAGATCGACCGCGCCGACTTCGCCGATGCACGCGCTCCGTGGCTTGTTGCCGTGTTCTCCTCGGCGACGTGCGGTGCATGTTCCGATGTCGTCCGCAAGGCCAAGGTGCTGGCCTGCGCCGAGGTCGACGTCGCCGAGGTCGAGTACTCGACCTCTGCCGCGTTGCACCGCAAGTACCACGTCGAAGCGGTACCGATCGTCGTCGTCGCCGATCAGGCCGGTGTCGTGCGGGCCAACTTCGTCGGTCCGATCTCGGCGACCGACCTGTGGGCTGCAGTCGCCGAAGCGCGACACCCGGGCTCGAGCCCGGAGCCGGACCTCGGGCGGCAGCCGGATCTCTAGCTGTGCTCGACCGCTGCGGGGGCGTCGTCGGCGCCCACCGTGGCATCGCCCGGCTGTTGCGCCGTGCTGTCACTGGGGCCTTCGCCGAGGCTCTCGTGGACGATGCGGGCGACCTCGCCGCCGTCGATCGTCTCTCGCTCGAGCAGTGCTTCAGCAACCAGGTCGAGTGCTCGGCGGTGCTTCGACAGCACCTCGAACGCACGCGTCTCTTGCTCGTGCAGGATCCGGAAGACCTCGTTGTCGATCATCTTGGCCGTGTCGTCGCTGTATTCGCGACCCTGAGTCATCAGGTCTTCGCCGAGGAACACCTGCTGGTGTCCGCTCCACGCCATTGGTCCAACGGCGTCGCTCATGCCCCACTCGCGCACCATACGGCGAGCGATCACGGTTGCCTGCTCGAGATCGTTGGCCGCCCCGGAGTTGAGATGTCCGAACACGATCTTCTCGGCAACGCGCCCGCCCATCGCACGACAGATCACGTCGTCGAAGTACTCCTTCGAATACGTGTGTCGTTCCTCGGGGAGGCTCCACGTGACACCCAATGCCATGCCTCGCGGCAGGATCGTGACCTTGTGCAACGGGTCGGCGTTGGGCAGCACGGTCGTGAGGATCGCGTGACCACCCTCATGAATGGCGGTTGCCCGCTTCTCCTCCGCGCTCAGCACCAGGCTCTCGCGACGAGCGCCCATCACGACGCGATCGCGGGCGTTCTCGAAGTCGATCCGCTCGATCTGCTTGCTGCCACGGCGCACGGCGAACAGCGCTGCCTCGTTGACCAGGTTGGCCAGATCGGCGCCGCTCATTCCTGGCGTGGCTTTCGACATCACCTCGAGATCGACGTCGGGGCCCATCCGCTTGTCGCGGCTGTGCACCTTCAAGATCGCCAGTCGCTCCTCGTTCTCCGGCAGCGGCACGACGATCGTTCGATCGAACCGGCCGGGACGGAGCAATGCGGGATCGAGGATGTCGGGGCGGTTCGTCGCGGCGAGGATCACGATGCCCTCGCTGGTCTCGAATCCGTCCATCTCCGCGAGCAGTTGGTTCAGGGTTTGCTCGCGCTCGTCGTGCCCACCGCCCAGCCCTGCGCCGCGCTTGCGGCCGATCGAGTCGATCTCGTCGACGAAGATGATCGCCCGGCCCATCTTGCGGGCTTGTTGGAACAGATCGCGGACACGGCTGGCGCCAACGCCGACGAACATCTCCATGAAGTCGCTGCCGGTGACCGACAAGAAACCGACGCCGGCCTCACCTGCGACCGCTCGGGCGAACAGGGTCTTGCCGGTGCCTGGCGGACCGACCAGCAGCATCCCCTTCGGGACGCGGGCGCCGATCTCGCGGAAACGTTCGGGCATGCGCAAGAAGTCGACCACTTCGGTGATCTCCTGCTTGACACCCTCGTAACCGGCGATGTCGGAGAACGTCGTCGATGGTTTGTCGGTGGTATACGCCTTTGCCCGGCTACGCCCGATCGACATCACGTTGCCCATCTGGCCGGCAGCGCGCTTCTGCATCCACATGAAGAACCCGATCAGCAACACCAAGGGCAGCAGCAAGCTGGCCCAACTGAGCAGCCAGTTGGAGCTCGGCGTCTTGGCCTCGAAATCGACACCCTTGGTCTGCAGCTCGACGGTTTGGTTGACATCGGGGAAGCTGTTGGGAGCGGTGCTGGTGAACTTCTCGCCCGTCTTCAGGACGCCCGAGATGCTGTTGGTCGAGTTGTTGACGACGACGCTCTTCACCTTGCCGTCTTGCACGTCGGTCCAAAAGGCAGTGAACGAGACCTTGTCAGTGTTCGTCGTCGGCCAGACCCGGGGGAGGGCGAACGACAGCATCAGCACGGCGAAGAGGACCGGGATGACCCAACGTGGCCATCCGGCGCCGAGAGGGCGTCGGCCGCCGCGCTCGGGAGGCTGCTGGTCGTTCTGCGGGCCACGACCACCCGAGCGGCCAGGCGGCGGCGGGGGAGGCGGGGGAGGCAGGTTGCTCATGTCGATATGCTACGGGTCTTCGGGGCAATTGGTTCTGCGGGAGAATGCATCCACCACACGGCTCAGGGTGGCGCGTAATTTGACCGTATGAATCGGCAATGTTCGCGGTCCGGGTGCGCGCAGGCTGCGTCGTCGACCCTCTCCTATCAATACGGCCGGGCGATCGTCTGGCTCGACGATCTCACACCCAGTCGCGACCCGCACGACTACGACTTGTGCGAGCGCCACACGGCCCGGCTCTCGGTCCCCAACGGTTGGCGGCTGGAAGATCGCCGCAGCAGGCGCGTCCTGGTTTTCTCGGCGACATCGCGTCTCGCCGGCTGAACCCGTCCCGCCCGGTGCGCCGGTAATCTGTCGGCTCATGCCCGGCGCTCAGGTCTCCCCGACGCGAGTCCGTTCCGACCAGGCGGGCATCGATCTCAGCCAGGCCGCCGTCGTCTGGCTCCTCACGTGGGTCGTCGGGAACGTGGTCGGCGCCACGGTGGTCTCGGCAACGGGCTACCAATCAGCGACCGATGCGCCGGTGTGGGTCACCATGGTGCTGGCCGCCGGGCTGTGGGCGCCGATGCTGGCAGGACTGTGGCTGCTCAGCAATCGGTTCGGTCGGGTGCGCCGCGGTCGCGGCCAATTCGCGGATCAGTACGGACTGCGGTTCAAGGTCGTCGATCTCATCGGCGTGCCCATCGGGGTGTTGTCGCAACTCGTCGTGCTGCGGTTGGTGTACTGGCCGCTCGAGCGCGGCTGGCCGCAGACCTTCAGTCGCTCGCGTGTCGAACGCAACGCCCGCGACTTGTACGACCGCGCCCACGGCGGCTGGCTCGTCGGCCTCGTCGCTGTGGTCGTCATCGGCGCGCCGTTCGTCGAGGAGTTGATGTACCGAGGCTTGCTGCAGGGCGCCGCGGTGCGTCGTCTCAACGATGCCGTTGCCGTGGTGGTGATTGCCGCGTTCTTCGCGCTGATCCACTTCCGCTGGGTCGAGCTGCCGGGCCTGTTCGTCTTCGGGCTGATCCTCGGAACGTGCGCGCTGCGCACCGGTCGGTTGGGCATGAGCATCGCCGCCCACATGGCGTTCAATGCCACCGGGTTGTTGCTGGTGGCCTGGTCGTGGACGGCGGGGTGACACCGCATGGTCGGTAGCGGAGTGAAACAATGGCGGCCGACATGACCGAGCTGATCGATGACCCGATCGTCGCCGAGGAGACCCTGCCGCCGACGCCGATGCCACTTGCGCTGCCAAAGCGTCCGTTGCTCGACCGGATCGTGTCGCGCATCGTGCGCCGGCCGCGCTACTGGCTCGACGCACCGTGGACCAACGAGCGGATCGCCCGGTACCTCACGGCGTTGATCGTCGTGGGCGGCTCGACCTTTTCGGTGTTGAAGGTCGTGCACCTCAACCTGGTCTTCGAGAACAACACGCCGACGGGTGGCGACATGGGCGCACACGTGATGGCGCCGGCCTACCTGCGTGATCACCTGCTGCCACACTTCCAGCTCAGCGGCTGGAGCAACTACTGGTACGACGGCTTCCCCCTGTATCGGTTCTACATGGTCGTGCCGGCGTTGATGATCATCGCGCTCAACGTCGTGTTCTCGTACGGCATCGCGTTCAAGCTGGTCGCCATCCTCGGTCTGGTCACGCTGCCGGTGTGCGCCTGGGCGTTCGGGCGTCTCGCCCGGTTCCGGTACCCCATGCCGGAACTGATGGCGTTGGCGGCGACCATCTTCTTGTTCGACGAGAGCTTCTCGATCTACGGCGGCAACGTCAAGAGCACGATGGCCGGGGAGTTCTCGTTCTCTATCGCGCTGTCGTTCGCGATCCTCGGCCTCGGCGTCTTCGCACGCGGGATGGAGACCGGCAAGTTCCGCAGCTGGGCCGCCATCTTGATCGCCCTCGCCATGTTGTGCCACGGCATCGTGTTGATCTTCGTCGTGCTCGGCGCGGTCTTGCTGTGGGCGGTCTGGATGGACCGCACGAGATTCATCTACGGGTTCACGGTGCTCGCCGGGGCGGTGTTGCTGAGCGCGTTCTGGGTGGTGCCGTTCCTCGCCAACCACGCGTACATGACCGACATGAAGTACCACGGCCGGCCGGATGGCATCACCGATTCGTACTGGGACATGTTCTTCCCGTGGACGACCTTCCTCGACATCGTGGTCACCGGCTTGGCGATCTTCGGCTTCGTCGCGTCCGTGGTCCGGCGGCACCTCGCAGGGGCGTGGCTGGGTATCTGCTGCCTAGCGTTGACAGCGTTCGTGTTCCTGGCGAAGAACTCGTTGCCCGTCATCGGACTGCTGTGGAACCCTCGGCTGCTGCCGTTCCTCTACCTGCTGCGGTTGATGCTGATGATGGTCGGCATCGTCGAGCTCGTCGAAGTCGTCGTGCGCGGCAGTCGGGCGCGGCGTCAACGGGACAGCATGTGGAAGGTCGGTCTGGCCACCGCCGGCGTTGTCAGCGTGGTCGTGTTGGTGATGGAGCTGTTCTTGTTCCAGCAGGTACCTGGCGGCCGCACGATCACCCAGCACGGCAAGTCCGTGTACGCCTGGGGCATCGGCGATTGGAACCCGATCACCCTGTCACCAACCGCCAAGGACGCGCAGAGCGACGGTTGGACGCGTTACAACTTCATGGGGTACGAGGGCCGAGACGCGTACGGCGAGTACAAGGCGCTGATCGACCAGATGAAGACGCTCGGCGCCGACACCCAACACGGCTGCGGCCGGGCGATGTGGGAGAACAACGGCGACAACGGGCAGTACGGCACCACGATGGCCCTGATGCTGCTCCCGCACTGGACCGATGGGTGCATCGCCAGCATGGAGGGGCTGTTCTTCGAGGCCAGCGGCACGACGCCGTACCACTTCGTGACGGCAGCGGCGATCAGCAGCAACAGCTCGAACCCGGTGCGCGAGCTTCGCTACGACGACAACGACGACGCCAAGGGCGTGCCGTACCTGCAGACCCTGGGCGTCAAGTACCTGATGGTCTTCACCGAGAAGGCGAAGGCACAGGCCGAGAAGCGACCCGAGCTCTCCAAGCTGGCCTCGGTCGGGCCGTGGAACATCTACCAGGTGGCCGACAGCGACCTCGTCGTTCCGCTTGCCGTGCAACCCGTCGTGGTCAGCCATCGCGGCGGCGATCAGCGCGAACGCAACCTCGAGATGGGGATGAGCTGGTTCCAACATCGCGAGGAGTGGGCAGCCATACCTGCCGACGACGGGCCGGCGGATTGGCAGCGCATCGACCTGCAGGTCGACGCGACGCGCAGCGACGGGCTGGCCCCCGGGGCGTCGGGTCGCAAGATCGACATCGTCCAGCCGGCCGAGCCGATCGTGGCGAAGAAGCTTCCTGCGGTGACGGTCAGCAACGTGCAGCTCGGTGATCAGGACCTGCGCTTCACCGTCGACCAGATCGGTGTGCCCGTTCTGGTCAAGATCAGCTACTTCCCGAACTGGCATGCCAGCGGCGCGAAGGGTCCGTATCGCATCGCCCCCAACCTGATGGTCGTGGTGCCCACGTCGACCAACGTGCACCTCACCTACGAGAGGTCGAACCTCGACTACCTCGCGTACCTGCTCACCTTCCTCGGCATCGGTCTGTTGATCGTCATGAGGATCCGCGGCGATGTGCGTCATGCCAACACGCATCCATTCGGGAGCGAATCGGACCCCGACGAGTTCCAGTGGGACGAGTGGGAGACCCCCGACGACACCATGTTGATCGACCCGACGCCATCGCAACTGTGGCGGGGCGATCCGGACGACCCGCTCGAATCCGATCTCGATGGAGAAGCGCTGGTCTGGGCATCGCCGACCGAACCCCCGGCCGACACCCGCCCTCCCGACGCTAACGTCTAGGCCCCATGTCCTCGACCGACCCCCTGGTGCTGGACGCCATCGTCAAAGCGTACGATGTGCGTGGCACCGTTCCCGATCAGCTCAACACCGAGGTCGCCCACGCACTCGGTGTCGGCTTCGCCCGATTCGCCAATGCTCCTCGAGTGTTGGTCGGTCGCGATATGCGCCCCTCGGGGCCCGAGCTCGTCGATGCCTTCGTCAGGGGTGTGCTCGAGCAGGGCGTCGACGTGATCGACCTCGGGCTGGCGTCGACCGACCTGGTCTACTTCGCCGCCGGCACGCTCGATGCGCCCGGTGCGATGTTCACCGCCTCGCACAACCCCGCCCAGTACAACGGAGTGAAGTTCTGCCTGAGCGGCGCCCGTGCCGTCGGGCAGGACACCGGGCTGGCGGAGATCAAGTCGATGGCGGCCGCCGTGCTCTCCGGCACCGGCCCGGCGCCGGCGGCGCGCCCCGGTTCATCGACCAGTCGCAATCTGCTCAGCGCCTTCGCCGATCACGTGGTGTCGTTCATCGACACGACCACGCTGCTTCCGCTTCGGGTCGTGGCCGACACCGCCAACGGCATGGGCGGTCTCGTGGTGCCGGCCGTATTCGAGCGCCTGCCCAAGATCACCTGGAAGTCATGTACGGCGAGCTCGACGGGACCTTTCCCAATCACCCGGCCGACCCGCTGCAACCGGCCAACCAGCGAGACCTGCAAGCACGCGTCGTCTCCGGGGGCTTCGACGTGGGGCTGGCGTTCGATGGCGACGCCGACCGCGTGTTCGTGGTCGACGAGACCGGCCGCGGCCTCAGCGGATCGACGACCACAGCGCTCCTCGCCGCGGCGATGCTGCGCACGCATCCAGGTGCCACGGTCTTGCACAACCTGATCTGTTCCAAGGTCGTGCCGGAAGTGATCCGCGAGAACGGCGGCGTGCCGGTGCGCACCAAGGTCGGGCATTCGTTCATCAAGGAGATCATGGCCGAGACCGATGCGGTGTTCGGCGGCGAGCATTCGGCGCACTACTACTTCCGCGACAACTTCGGTGCGGACTCCGGTCTCATTGCGTCACTGCTGGTGCTCGCCGAGATCAGCCGGGCGGACACGGTGCTTTCGGTCGTCCGCAAGCCGTTCGAACGGTACTCGTCGAGCGGTGAGATCAATACGCAGGTCGATGACACGGCGGCCGTGATGGCGCGGGTCGCCGCCGAGTTCCCCGATGACCAACAGGATCGCCTCGACGGCCTCACCGTCGATTGCGGATCGTGGTGGTTCAACCTGCGGCCATCCAACACCGAGCCCTTGCTGCGGCTGAACCTCGAAGCCGCCAACCGCAACGACTGCGACCAACGCGTGGCCGAGGTTCTCGCCCTCGTGACCAGCGTGTGACAGAATCGATGACCATGGCGCTCGACCCCCGACTCTTGGCTGTTCTGGCCTGCCCGCAGGACAAGGGTCCGTTGTACTACCTCGGTGACAGCGATGGGCTGTACAACCCGCGATTGCACCGTAGGTACGTCATTCGCGAGGGCATCCCGGTGATGCTGATCGACGAGGCGGTGGCTGTCGACGACGCCGAGCACGCGGCGATCATGACCCGTGTCAGCAGCGAAGGTCTGGCCCCGACATTTGCGGCGTGACCAGCACAGCGGTCGTCCCGCGTGCCAATCTGGAGGCACTGTGGGATACGCTCACACCATGAAGTCAGGGCGTCACATCGCGCGGTTGACGGCAGTCCTCGGGCTCGTCGGTGCGATCGTCATCATCCCCACCGCTTCACAACTCGTGTCTCATGTCGAGGCCGTCACCGGCTTGGGTGCCGGTGGCGAGTTCCATCCCCTCACGCCGACGCGCATCTTCGACTCTCGGCCCGCTCTGGCCATCAACGACGTCGCCCCACCCGGCGCTAAGCCATTGGCAGCGCCCGACCCTGCCACCTTCGACATCGCCATGCTCGGACTCGCCGGCGTTCCCGCCGCGTCCGCGGACGTGCTCGCCGTCGTGGTCAACATCACCGTCACCGATGCCGGCGCCGGTGGCTACCTCGAGGCCTACGGCAAGGGTGCTCGCCCGACGATTCGTACCTCGATCATCAACTTCGGGCCGGGCGACACCGTGCCGAACGCATCCATCGTGCGACCCGGTGCTGACGGCGCCCTGACGATCGGCCTGTTCGGTCAGAGCAAGACAGCCAACGTGATCGTCGACGTGTTCGGCTGGTTCTCGACCAGCACCTACGTGCCCGCCGCGGGTGTCGTCGATCCCGGCGCGCGGTTGATCCCGACCATACCGGCCCGAGTGCTCGACACGCGAGATGGCACGGGCCAGCCGGCGGCCGGGGCGCTCGCCGCCAAGCAGACCATCGATCTGCAGATACGCGGCGTGAACAGTGTCAACCCGACGAT
>JANPOJ010000392.1:0-4144 GCA_031427935.1 Ilumatobacteraceae bacterium
TCCGCATCGCCGTCGCCACCGTGGCCGGCCTGTTGTTCGCTGCGCCTGCAGTCGGTCACTGGCAGGACTGGTTGATGTTCCGCAACTCGCAGCGCTTCGGGATCGCCGACGCGCAGTTCGGTCACGACGTCGGCTTCTACATGTTCCGCCTGCCGTTCATCGCCTTCGTGCTCGACTGGCTCTTCGCCGCGTTGGTGTTCATCACGTTGCTGGTCATTGCCACCCACGTGCTCAGCGGCGGCATCATCATCCAGCCGCCACGCCCGAAGGTGCGCAGGGCAACCAAGGCACACGTCGCCGTGCTGCTGGCGGTCTTGGCCGTGTTGAAGGCCGGTGACTACTGGCTGACGCGCTACGAGCTGACCACCGATTCACGTGGGTTCGTGCGCGGCCTGTTGTACTCGGCGGCCAAAGCCCAACTCCCTGCCGTCATGTTGTTGACGTTGATCGCGCTGCTCGTCGCCGGACTGTTCCTGTCGACACTGCGAACCAACTCGTGGCGCATCCCTGTGGTGGCATCGGCGTTGTGGGCCCTGATTGCGCTGGTCGGCGGCATCATCTACCCGGCGGCGATCCAGGCGCTGGTGGTCAACCCGAACCAGCGCGACAAAGAAGCCCCCTACATCGTGCGCAACATCGAGGCGACGCGTCACGCGCTCGGCATCGACAACGTTGCGGTGAAGGAGGTCAGCTTCGCCGACATCAGCGAGCGGGCCTTGGCCGACGACATCACCCCGTTGAAGAACGTGCGCCTGCTGAAGCCAGAGGCAATGGTTGGTCGCTTTCGCAACGACCAGAGCCAGAAGGCCGGGCTGACCATCAACGACCTCGACCCCGACCGCTACGAGCTCGACGGGCGCTTGCAGCAGGTGTCGATCGCGGCGCGCGAGCTCGATCTGTCGGCCATCGCCAACAAGTCGTGGCAGGGTCAACACCTCATCAACACCCACGGTTGCGGCATCGTCGAAGCACCGTCCGGACAGATCAAGGACCGCCGTCCGGACTACCGCGAGGTCAAGCTCGATCGGCCGGAGATGTACTACAGCGACGAGATCTCCGGCTACGCGATCGTCGACACCGGCGTCAACGAAGAGGACTGCCCCGGCTACCCCGATCCCGGTCCCTACTCGGGCACCGGTGGCATCAAGCTCGACTCCGTGTTCAAGCGGATGGCCTTCGCCCTGAGCTACCTCGATTACAACATGATCGGTTCCGGTGCGATCGGCAACGATTCGCGGCTGGTGTCGATCCGCCGTGTGGAAGATCGCGCCAAGAAGCTCGCACCCTTCCTGTCGTTCGACAACGACCCGTACCCCGTCGCCCTCAACGGCCGGGTGTTGTGGGTCATCGATGCGTACACGACCTCGGATCGTTATCCCTATGCCGAGAGCGGCGATCGCAGGCAGTTGAACCCCGGTAGCGGGCTCGACCATCCGTTCAACTACGTGCGCAACAGCATCAAGGTCGTCGTCGATGCCTACAACGGCACCGTCGACTTCTACATCGTCGACCCGCTCGATCCGATTGCCAAGGTCTGGGAGTCCGCCTTCCCCGGCCTGTTCAAGTCTCGCGACCAGATGCCGGCCGGCCTCGACGCCCACCTCCGCTATCCGGAGGAGCTCTTCCGGGTGCAGACCGCGGCGTACTCGAAGTACCGCGTGCAGAGCCCCGAGGCCTTCTTCGGTCGTACCGGCGCATGGTCGGTCGCCCAGGCGCCGATCGCCCGCCCGCGAGGCGGTGGCGCGACCGTCACGTCCAATAGCGTCGCCGGAGACAGCACCACGGCCCAAGCCGATCTGGCGATCGAGTCGAGCGCCGAACGATTCGTTCCCTACTACTCGATGTTGCGATCGCCGGGGGAGTCCCAGGCCTCGTTCAAACTCCTGCGACCGTTCGTGCCATTCTCGACCGACGACAGCAAACGCAGCCTGCAGTCGTTCATGACTGCAAGTAGCGACCCGCAGGACTACGGCTCGTTGGTCGCCTATGAGGTGACGTCTGCCGAGGATGGGCCGTTCACGGTGTCCAACACCATGAACAGCGAGGCGACGGTCTCGCAGCAGATCAGCCTGCTCAACATCGAAGGCACCGACGTGGTGTTCGGTGATCTGCAGATGGTGCCGGTCGCCGGTGGGCTGTTGTGGGTGCGCCCGGTCTATGTGCAGCCGACCGTGCCCAACACCCTCGACTCGCAACCGACCATCGAGTTGGTCTTGGTCTCGCAGAACAATCACGCCGCATTCGGCAGTTCGCTCAGCGGTGCTGTGGCGAAGCTCTTCCCTGGCTTCGCGGGCAACATCGGCGACGTCGTCGGCAGCACGCCGGTCGACAACGGCGACAACGGTGCGGCGAACCCGCCGCCCACGACCGACAAGACGCCGGCCGAGCTGCTCGACGAGGCCGAGACGTTGTTCGCCCAGGCCGATCAAGCGCTCGACGATCACGACCTGGCCACCTACCAAGCGCGGGTCGAAGAAGCTCGCGCGCTGGTGCAACAGGCGGTCGCCTCGCTCGGTTAGGGCTAGGCGGGCGCCGAGGCGCTCAGCCGTCGTTGCTGCGACCGCGGCGGAGTTGTTCGGCCAGCGCGGCGAGGTCTTCGCGGAATGCGATCTCATACCGGGCTTGCTCGTTGGCCAGCTTGACCTGCCCGCCACGGAGCGCATCGACGACCTCGTCGCTGACGGTGCCTTCGGCGACCTCGGGGATGCGTTGCCCGAGGCCGTCGATGTCGCGGCCGAGCTCGCTGAGTTGGTTGGCCAGCTCGGTGCTGACGTTGGTCAGGCGTTGGTCGAGCAGCGCCATGTGCTCTCGCACGGCTCGCGCCTCGGTGTCGTTCGAACCGGCCCGCTCCATCAGCTGACGCACCTGCGCCTGCAACTCGTCGGTGCTGCGCAGGCGCTCTCCGATCTCTTGCAGCTGCAGGCGGATGTCGTCGTCGCCGCCGCCCCGCGGTTGTTCGCCGAGTTGACCGACGCGATCACGCAACGCTGACAACTGTCCGCCGAACTCGGCCTGTGCTGCAACGCGGGCATTGAGTTGCTGGAGTTGCATGGCCAGACCGTCGATGCTGGCCAGTCGCTGGTCGACGTCGTCGATCTCGCCGATCCGGTCGTGGAGTGCTTCGACTCCTGCGACGCGCTGCTGCAACATGTCGATCTCACCGACGCGGTCGTGGAGTGCTTCGACGCCGGCGACTCGCTGGTGCAACGTGTCGATCTCTCCCATGCGTTGCTTGAGGTGGTCGATCTCACCGAGGCGGTGGCGGATCTGGTCGAGGTCGTTGATCCGCTGCTGCACGGCGGCGATGCGCTCGAGCGTCTCCGGGTCGGGCCCGCTCGGAGTCGGTGGAGGTGGTGGCATGGCAGCGGCCTCGGCAGCCGCCGCGGTTGCGGCCTCCAACTCCCCTCGCAGTTCGGTGAGTTGGGACTCGAACTCGGCGATCTTCGGCGCATGATCCTGCAGACCGAACAGCCGGTTCTGGAGCGCATCGACCTTGGCCGATAGCTCGTCGTGACCACCCTGGCCGGCTGACGACTCACTGTTGCCGATCGGACGCTCGGCCATTTGCTGCTGTAGTTGGATGACCATGTTGGCGACTTCGGAGATGTCGTTGCGCTCGGTGGTGAACGCCGACGCGGCGGCGTCGAGCGACCCCAGCCGTGCCTCGACGATGGCCCGGGCCTGCTCGCTCTCGTCGAGCCGCGCCTTCATGTCGATGAGCTCGGCCCGCAGTACCAGGAAGTCGGTCACCTCGACGGCGACCTTCTTGGCCTTCTTCGCCGGCTTGGCGGGCTTCTCGGCCTTCTCGGGCCTCGGTGGGTCGAGTTTGGGCGGCTGGGCCAGCTGCAGCACCGGCTGCGGCAACGGCTCGACCATCGGCAGCAACTCCTCCAGCCGATCCATCGCCTTGTCTTCAGCCGCGGCCTTGTGGTCCGGATGCTCGACGATGATCGACTTCGGTTTCTTGCTGAACAGACCCATCGATGGCTCTCACTTCTTGGGGGTTGTGATCGAAATGGCTGTTCGCTACCGTACATGGTCTACTCCGACGCGGGGTGGAGCAGCTCGGTAGCTCGTCGGGCTCATAACCCGAAGGTCGCAGGTTCAAATCCTGCCCCCGCCACTAAGAAAGCCCTGGTCAGCC
>JANPOJ010000393.1:0-9574 GCA_031427935.1 Ilumatobacteraceae bacterium
GCTGCTGGCCGCGTGCGGGCTGTCGACACTGTTCACGACGGCCGCCCAGGTCAGCGCGACCGGGGTCGTGATCGCCACCGAGCTGTTCGGGTGGTACGCCACCCTGCCCGCAGCCATCGTCGCGATCGCGGCACGGATGGCCGTCGGCCAGCAAGGTCTGTACGTCAACCGCTACGAAAGCGCAGACCAGCTCGGCGCCGCACCATTGCCCAGTCATGGATGACGATGCGCCGCTTGCCGGTCTCGAGGATGCCCTCGCCGCGAGCCTCGTTGAGCACCCGGTTGGTGATGCGCAGGCCGACACCGGTCATCGAGGCCAGTTGCTGCTGGCTCAGCGGTAGCTCGGCATCCGCGCGGCGATTCCCGTAGACCTCACCCAGCCGCCACAGCTGGCGGTAGAGGCGGGTCGAACTGTCGAGCTCGGAGAGCTCGCTGACCTGCGTGGTCAAGCGTTGCACGAGGCGCAGTAGCGCTTCGATGAACACGTCGGAGATCCGAGGGAAGCGCTGCCGAAGCGCCTCGATGTCGGTGCGCAGGATCTGGATGACCTCGACCTTCGACAACGCCTGCGTCGTCGCGGTGCGCACCCGCTCGTTCGACAGGATCGCCATCTCGCCGAACATCTCGCCCGGCCCGAGGATGGCGAGCAGCACCGGGTCGCCGCGCTCACCTCCGCTCCAGATGCCGACCCGCCCGCTGACGAGCACATAGACCGCGTCACCCGCCTGACCTTCGTGGTAGAGGTAAGCCTGCGCCGGGATCTTCAGATGCCGGCATCTCGCCTCCAGCGCGGTGCGTTCGCGTTCGGGAAGCGAGGCAAAGAGGGCGATGTTCTCGACGATGGCGGCCAAGATACACGAACACGCACAATTGCGTGTTACAACACGCACATGAGCGTGGTCTGCAGACCCTGGTCCGTGGTTTCGTTCATCCATGAGGACGAACGCAACACCCGAAGAAGTAGCAGGTCTGGTTCAGCGTCATTTCGACGGCGACGCCAAGGCACTGGCCGAGCTGATCACCATCTTCGAGTCACTGGTCAAGGCGGCGGCGCGCCGGGTGTTGCGCTGCCCAACCGACGTCGACGATGCCGTGCAGGACACATGGCTGAACTTCGTCCGCTTCGGCGATCGCATCGCCGATCCGGAGCGTGTTGGTGCGTGGCTCTGGACGGTCGCGCTCAACTCAGCACGCCGCATCCAACGCCGCGACAGTCGCTGCATCGTTGCCGACAACGTCGTCGCACTGGCCGATTCGATGGCCGACGAGGTGCAGGACCCTGACCAGATCTTGCAGCGGTGCGAGCGGGCCACCGTGGTGCACCGAGCTGCCGCGGAGATGCGCGAGACAGACCAACGAGTGCTGAGCCTGATGATGGACGAGCGGGCATACGACTATCGGCAGATCAGCAAGATCAGTGGCAGGCCGATCGGCAGCCTCGGCCCGACACGCGACCGCATCATCCGCAAGCTGCGAACGAATCCGCAGGTTGCCGAACTGATGGCCGCTGTCTGAAGCGCAGGCCAGCGTCATGGCTCGGGTAGACATGCGCGATGGCATCACGGGCGGTACCACTTAGCCTCCTCCTGCCCCCATCCGAAGGCAAGCAACACGGCGGTGACGGGCGGCCGTGGTCTCCGGATGGGGGCCGGTTCTCCGACCTCGCAGCACGCCGCTCGGTGCTGGTACGACGGCTGGCCAGGGTGCGGGGTGGCAACGAGAAGCTGCTCGGTGTCGGCGGCAAGCACCTCGTCGAGGCGCGGCTCGCCAACGTCGGGTTGATGGCGGCGCCATCGCTACCGGCGTGGCGGCGCTACACCGGCGTCGTGTGGGACGGGCTCGATGTTGCCTCGTTGCCGGCCGATGCCACGCGGCGAGCCATGTCGTCGGTCATCGTCGTCTCGGGATTGCTGGGTCTGGTCGCGTTGGACGACCCGACGCCCGACTATCGGTTGAAGATGGGTGCCTCGCTGGCTCCGTACGGGAAGCTCAGCACGTGGTGGCGCCCGATCCTCGCCGAGCCGTTGACCGACTGGGCGGAGCGCCGGTTCGTCGTCGACCTGTTGCCGAACGACCACCGCGCCGCGTGCTGCGCAGCCGACGTCGACGGCGTGACGGTGACCTTCGTCGAGCGCAACGGCAAGGTGGCCGGACACGATGCCAAGACCGCAAAGGGACGACTCGCCCGGCATCTGCTGACCAGCCGCGGCCACCCGCTCGACGCATTGCGGACGTGGACCGATGCACGGTTCGATCTGGAGATCACACCGATCGCCGATCACCCGACCTGGCAGGCGCATCGCCGGTAGGGTCGGGCGAAGTGGAAGTGATGTCGGCAGCCGATCTCGAGCGCCGCGCAGCATTGCGAAAGATGAAGGTCGTCGCCACGGCCTTGTTCGCGGTGGTCACTGTCGTGTTCTTCATCGCCCGCTGGCAAGAAGAGCAGCACGACTGGGTCGGCTACATCCGCGGGTTTGCCGAGGCGGCCATGGTCGGTGCTCTCGCCGACTGGTTCGCGGTCTCCGCATTGTTCCGCCATCCCCTGGGCCTGCCCATTCCGCACACCGCGATCGTGCCGCATCGGAAGGACCAGATCGGCCGCTCGCTCGGCGAGTTCGTGCAAACCAACTTCTTGACGCGCGAGGTGCTGCACGAACGGCTGGCCGGTGCCAACGTGGGCAAGCGCCTCGGTGACTGGTTGGCCGACGAGCGCAACGCGACCAAGGCCGGCGAGGGCGTGGGCGATCTCCTGCGCGGCGCGCTCGAGGTGCTCGATGACCGCGATGTCGCCACGGCCGTGGAGACGCTGATCGAGCGACGGGTGCGGGCCACCCCCGTGGCGCCACTCGTCGGCAAGGCGATCGACCTCGCCGTCGAGGGAGGCCACCATCAGCGGCTGCTCGACGCCGTGCTGACCGGTCTCGGCGGATTCCTCGAAGACAATCGCGCCACGTTCAGGGAGCGCCTCGAGCACGAGTCGCCATGGTGGATCCCCGAGTCGATCGACGACCGGCTGTTCGCCAAGATCTATGGCGCGGTGCACAGCTTCCTGGCCGATGTCGGCACCGACTCGAACCACGAAGTGCGGCGCTCGATCGACGCTCGCGTGGTTGGGTTTGCCGACCGACTGCGCAGTGATCCCGAACTGTTGGCCAAGGGTGAAGAGCTGAAGACCGAGCTGCTCGCCCATCCCGATGTACGGGCGTGGTTGGGTTCGGTGTGGGGAGAGTTGAAGCGCAACACCGTCGACGCGCTCGACAACCCGCGCAGCGAACTGCGCCAACGACTCGACCAATCGCTGGTGACGTTGGGACGACGCTTGGCGACCGAAGCTGAGCTGCAAGCCAAGGTCGACGACTGGGTGATGCGGGCCGCGGGCCACGTCGTCGACCACTACCGCGGCGAGGTCGCAGACCTGATCGCCGGAACCGTGGCCAAGTGGGACGGCAAGGCCACGGGTGAACGAATGGAGTTGCAGGTCGGTCGTGACCTGCAGTTCATCCGCATCAACGGCACCATCGTCGGTGGGCTTGCCGGTCTGGTGATCTACACCGTCAGCCAACTGTTGTTCTGAAGATCAACCCCAGTCGCGTCGGGTCGGCGGCATGCCGGCCGTGCCCATGTCAGTCGGCACCACACCGAGCACTTGGTGGATGCCGATCCCACCGTCTTCGAAGCCCACGGCCGAGCCGGCCATGTACAGGCGCCAGACCTTGGCGCGAGGCGCACCGACCATCGCCACTGCTTGATCCCAGTTCGATTCGAGGTTCGAGACCCAGCACCGAAGCGTGCGTGCGTAGTGCTCGCGCAGCGATTCGACATCGCGCACCTCGAAGCCGGCTTCCTCCATGCTCAGCACCACGTTGCCGACATCGATCAACTCACCGTCGGGGAAGACGTAGCGACCGATGAACGAGCGCGGACCCAGGGTCGAACCGCCCACCGATGAGATCGCGTGGTTCAGGAGGCGGCCTTGCGGAACGAGCACCGAACGCAGCGTCGCGAAGTACTGGTCGATCTTGCCGTGACCGACGTGCTCCGACATCCCGACGGACGAGATCGCATCGAACGTCTCGCCGGTGAGGTCGCGGTAGTCCTGCAGGCGGATCTCGACGCGGTCGGTGACACCGGCATCGCTGATCCGCTTCCGGGCCCGTTCGGCCTGCGCTTTGCTGATCGTGATGCCCACGACCTTCGCGTCGTAGTGGAGCGCGGCGTGGATCGCCATCGAGCCCCATCCGCAGCCGACGTCGAGCAGCCGTGCGCCCGGATGCTCGTGCAGGCCCAACTTGCGGCACACCAGATCGTGCTTGGCGGTCTGAGCATCTTCCAGCGTTACGTCGGGCTGCGCGAACCTTGCGCATGAGTACGTCATGGTCGGGCCGAGCACGAGTTCGTAGAAGTCGTTGCCGACGTCGTAGTGATGCCCGATCGCGTTTGCGTCACGCCGCAGCGAGTGCCGCCAACCGTGCAGCCGCGCCTCCTCAGGGGGCGGAGGAAGTGGGCGCCCCAACGCACCAACGCGCTTCGCCGCCATCACGGCCGAGGGCAGCGCGCGCCATGGCCTTGCGGTGTTCGCAACCTCCGGCTTGGCGTCGCGGAACGCCATGACCACATCGACGAGGTTGCCGTCGAGATCGATGTCGCCCGAGACATACGCTCGGCCGAGGCCCAACTCGTTCGGCATCCACAACAGCCGCCGGATGGCGTCGGGGGAATTGAAGCGGAGCGTGGCGACCGTTTGGTCGCGAGGATTCAGCATCGACCCGTCCCAGAACTCGAAGCGGATGGGAATCTTGCGACCGAAGCCGCCTTCGATGACCGGTCTCATGGCCGCGGCAACCGGACCATCGGTGGCGAAGTCCGAAGCAGCGGTCGTGATGTGGTCGGTCAGCGAGGTCTGGGCTGGCGGAACCATGGCATCACCCCTTGGTTGAAACTTCTCTCCAGACTATGACGCCCGGACGCAGCCCGGAGAACCGTGCCTCACCTGGGCTGGGCTGACATCGTGCCCAACTCGGCGAGCATCGCAACAGCGTTCTCCGCCACCATGTCGATGACAGCCGAGACGGCCTTGCCCGGTCCCGTCACTGCGGCCAGGGCACGCCCGCCCGAGGCAGCACTCGGCAGACCGACCGTCAAGATCGCGAAGCCGCCGGCGGGATCGGCCTCGCGGATGACTGCCGCTTTGGCGATCGCTCGCCACAACGGCTCGAGTCGCTGCGCGCCCGGTCGGTTCGACGTGCGACCGCCCACGACATCGAACCACCACACCCTGCCGGCGGGGTCGATCGCTCGCAGTGTCGGCATCACACCGGGCACGACCGACGACTGGTCGTCGAGGTCGGTGAAGCCCGCCTCGGTGAGCAGGAACCTGGCGACCTCCTTCGACGACCATCCACCACGGAACGGATCGGTCTGACGCCCGTCGCTGGCCAGCAACTCGACCGGTCGGGCGACACCCTCGTCATCGTCGACGCGCTCTGCAGCCAGACGCCGCTGCGCGTTCTCCACGTATGCAGCGTCGGTGTCGTAGCCGATGTAGTGCCGCCCGGCACGAAGTGCGGCGACCGCGGTGGTCCCGGAACCGACGAACGGATCGAGCACGAGGTCGCCCACGTAGGTGTTCATGTGGATCAGCCGCTCGGGCAGGGCGACTGGGAACGGGGCCGGGTGACCAACACGACTGGCGCGCTCGGGCGGGATCTCCCACACGTCGACAGTTGCTTCCATGAACTCGTCGCGGGTCATCGTGCTGATCGACGGTAAGCCGACCTTGGCCCGATCCTTCGCCGAGATCGCCCGGTCGAATCGGCCTTTGCAGGCGATGATCACGCGCTCGCTGAGATCGCGCAGCACCGGGTTGCCGGGCCGTTGGAAGCTGCCCCACGCACAGTTCCCGGCGGCGCCGCGTTGCTTGACCCACAACACCTCGCCGCGCAACAGCAGCCGGAGGTCGTCTTGCAAGATGGTCGTGACATCGGCCGACAGCGATCGATACGGGCGCCGACCGAGGTTGGCCACGTTGACGGCGATTCGCCCGCCGGGCTCGAGCACACGCACACACTCGGCGAACACATCACGCAGTTGCTGGAGGTAGTCGAGATAGGTGCCCGGCACGTGTCCTTGTCCCAGCGCCTCCTCGTATGCCTTTCCCGCAAAGTACGGTGGCGAGGTGACGACCAGGGCAACACTGTTGTCGGCGACGTCGCTCATGTTTCGGGCATCGCCGACGATCAAGCGGTCGACGACCTTCGGCGGCGCGAGCTGATCGTCCGTGCTGATCGCCGGCGCCTGGAACCGGTCGTAGAAGGGCGTCGAGTCGTGTCCCTCGCGGCGACCGACCCCGAACGCCGAAGTGCGGGTCCCGCGTCGTCTCGCCGAAGCCTGCTCGGCACCATCCTCCACGCGGCAACGTTACGCGCCCCGAGTCGCCAGGCGGGCGATACGTGCCTCGGTAGTGTGATCGGCGATGGCCTATCGGTACCTGTGGACTCCGTTGGCGCTGGGGCCGATCACTGCACGCAACCGAATCGTCTTCAGTGCGCACCTCACCAACTACGCCCGCGACGGCAAGCCGACCGAGCAGCACGCCGCGTACTACGAGGCCCGCGCCGCGGGTGGTGCCGGCCTGATCATCACCGAGGAGCACTCGACCCACCCGACCGACTGGCCGTACGAGAAGCTGATCCACGGGTTCCATCGCGACGTGATCCCCGGTTACCGAACGATCACCGATGCCGTCCACCGCCATCGCGTGCCGATCTTTGCCCAGATCAACCACAACGGCGGCCAGGCCAGTTCGATGTTCTCGCGATTGCCCGTGTGGGCGCCCTCCGCGGTGGCCGACCCGTTGTTCCGAGAGGTCCCGAAGGCGGCCACCCATGCCGAGATCGACGAGATCGTGGCCGGGTACGCGCGCGTCGCCGAGCACTGCGCCGAGGGTGGGTTCGACGGCATCGAACTGCAGTGCAGCCACTCGTCGATCGTCCGCGGCTTCCTGTCACCCGCCACCAACCGGCGAACCGACGAGTACGGCGGATCGTTGGCCAACCGCTGCCGTTTGCTGGTCGACATCGTCACGGCAGTGCGTCGGGCGATCGGCGGCGGGCTCGCGCTCGGGGTGCGCATCTGCGGCGACGAGCTGATCGAGGGGGGCACCACGATCGACGATGCGGTCGAGATCGCCAAACTGGTCGAGGCGACCGGCAACGTCGACTACATCAACACCTCGATCGGCGTGGCCACGGCCAGCCTGTTCATGATCGAGGCCAGCATGCACGTGCCGCCCGGCTACGCGATGTTCATCCCCTCCGCCATTCGCAAGGCCGTCGACCTGCCGGTCGTCGGGGTCGGCAGGTTCAAGGACCCGCTGCAGGCCGAGAGAGCGCTGGCCGAGGGGCACTGCGATCTCGTCGGCGTGGTGCGCGGGCAGATCGCCGATGCCGACTTCGCCGCCAAGGCCAAGGCCGGGGCGACCGACGACATCCGCCTCTGCCTGTCGTGCAACCAGGAGTGCGTTGGCCGTATGGGCCTCAACCGCTGGCTCGGCTGCATCGAGAACCCGAGGACGGGGAAGGAGGCGGCGCAAGCGAAGCGGAGGGCGGCCCCGACCAGAAAGAGCGTGATGATCGTCGGCGCCGGGCCGGCGGGGTTGCAGGCGGCGATCGCCGCAGCGCGTGGTGGGCACGAGGTGACGGTGTACGAGAAGGAGCGCTACGCAGGTGGGCAGGTGCGGTTGGCAGCGTCGGTGCCGAACCGGGCCGAGCTCGGCGACATGATCCGCAACCAGCTGACCGAATGCAGGCGACTCGGCGTGACGATCGAGTACGGCGCCGGCGTGGGGCCGGATCTGGTCTCCGAGCTGCGGCCGGACCACGTGATCATCGCCATGGGCGCCGAGCCGCAGCGCCCGTGGTGGGTCCCCGATGACGCCGAGCGGGTCGTCGATGTGCGCGCCGTGCTCGACGGCACGGCAAGCCCGACGGGCGATGTCGTGGTGATCGATGAACTGGGCTTCCACCACGCAACATCGGTGGCCGAGTTGCTCGCCGATCGAGGGTGCACCGTGGAGATCGTGACGAATGGGATGGTCGTCGGGCAGGACCTCGGCATCACCCTCGACATGGAGAACTGGTGGATGCGGGCTGGCGCGAAGGGCATCGTGCAGTCGACCGATCTCGTCGCCATGGGAATGGGCGAGCCCGCTCCCCAACGGACGGTCAACCTGTTGCACCACCCCACCGGGGTCACGGTGACTCGCAACCCCGATTGGGTCGTGCTGGCCGTGCCGGCGGGTCCCGTCGAATGGCTGTACCACGAGCTCGCGGCATCGGGGGTCAGCGTCGAACGAATCGGCGATTGTGTCGCGCCTCGGCGTGCCCACGCTGCGGTGATCGAAGGCGACCGCGCCGGCGCGGCCGTCTGACCCCGTCAGGCGCCGGCGAGGATCGCCTCGATCTGGCCCATGGCCGCCGCCAGGCCCTCCTCCATACCCATCTCGATCATCTGTGCCATCGCCTCGGGCGAGGGGAACCGCGTCTCGATCAGCATGCGTGTGGCGCCGCCCGGCAACTCGGCGAAGGTGACGGTCGACTGCGTCGTCGGCATCGACTCGTTGGGGTTGCCCTCGGGGTCGGCGAAGCCGTCTTCGAGCTCGAGATGGTTCGGCGCGTCGACGGCGACCACCTTCCACCATCCGTGGTACTGCTCACCTTCCGGGCTGGTCATGTAGTAGCTGACCTTCCCACCCGGCCGCAGGTCGTGTTCGACAACGGTCGCCGGGTACGTGGGCGGGCCCCACCAGCGCTCGAGCTTGCGCGGGTCGGCCCACAGTTGCCAGACCCGAGCGATCGGGGCATCCCATTCGCTGGCGACGGTCATGGTGAGTGCAGTCGGGTCCTTGTGGATGTCGGTGACGGTCATGGATTCTCTCCTTGGTCGGGTTCGGCAAGGACTTCGCCGAATCGTTGCATGCGATCGCGCCAGGTGGCTTCGAGCTCGTCGAGCAGGCGGTTGACGTCGCGGACGGCGTCGATCCGCCCGCGCACGATCCGCTCGCGGCCGCGCTGGTGCTTGGTGATGAGGTCGGCCCGCTCGAGCACGGCGACGTGCTTCTGCACGGCGGCGAAGCTCATGGGATAGCGCCGGGCCAGATCGGAGACCGAGTGCTCGCCCTGCAGCACCAGCCGGACGATGTCGCGACGCGTCGAGTCCGCCAGGGCGTGGAACAGCAGATCGGTCCGCTCGGCCTCCGTGGCTCGCCGTTCATCTACAACCATATGGTTGTAGATTACTCAATGCGTATCGAGAACGCAAGGGCGAATTCACCCAGCAGCCATACTGGGCCGGTGAACGAGAGCCCGCTGGTCGCCGTCGTGATGGGTTCGTCCAGCGACTGGCCGACCATGAGCAAGGCAGTGGAGGTGCTGGCGCACTTCGGTCTTGCCCACGAGGTGTGCGTGCTGTCAGCGCACCGCATGCCCGACGAGATGTTCGCCTTCGCCGAATCGGCCCGAGAGCGTGGGTTGCGGGCGATCATCGCCGGTGCGGGCGGCGCTGCACACCTGCCGGG